>DVLQ01000044.1 GCA_018715395.1 Candidatus Coprocola pullicola
ATACCATTGCAATAGTTTTTAGTTGATACGCACCTCTTTTCCGGCAATATCTATCATCTGATTGATTGTAATCTGGCTGGTTTTGCATTTAAACAATATCTCCTCTTTTGCTACAAAGAAAATCTGCTCTCCGGCCTGCAAATCTATATTCTGGTCGCTCTTGATTAAAATCGGCTCTGTGCTTGCAATTTCAATGCCGTTTTTTTCATGAAGCCTCATATAAATCACATGCTTTTCTCCCGTTTTTTCATCTGTGCCATTGCAGCAGGTAATCAATATTTCTTCCGGACTAAACTTTAATTCTTTTCCGTTTTTTGTTCTAAAATATTTCACATCCGGGTCGCTTATTTTATCACTGCCTTTTCCTTGCACACGCAATGCATTCATGCCTACGCCGTCTTTTTCCTCTTTTGTGGGAAAATAAATCAGAACGGTATCGTCTACTTCCGGCATACAATACCACCCACTGTTTCCTTCTGCCGTATACATAGTGGTATAAGGAAATGGATAAGCCTCTTGCTTTGACGGTTCTTCTTCATCAATTTCCAAATGTACTTTGACAGTATCTTCTATCGCCTCCAAAACCCTGCCCTTTAATGACAGACCTATTATTTTTTGGTGATACATCCTATCTTGTGAAAAACTATTTTCAGAAGATAACGCATATTCATATACCAACAAGCCTTGTACCATTTTTGCTGTCTTTTCTTTTATATAAAGGGTCATGTTCTGGAAGGAAGCAATATCTCCAATCATAAAATTTTTATCTGTTTCTATATAAAATACAATGGAATCTAATTCCTTCAGATTGGGGTTTGTATTTTGTGAAGATTTCAAATATTTTTCTATATCTTTTTCAATCCGATAATGATAACGGCTTAAATCTCCTATAAACTCTCCCTTTGGCATACCTATTGTAAACTTAGGCTTGTCTGTCAAAGCAAAAGGCACTATAGCCGCTTGAAAATGAGAAGCCATTCTTTTGATAAACGCCCAGTCTGTTTCCAAGTATTGCATGATAAAATTGCCTATTGGTTTTCCTTGTGTTACATTATCTATCACGTCACTGCCTTGATAAGGTTCTATTACTTTTTTTATCATATCAATATAGGACATATTAATATTTTGAAAAGATTGGGATACCCTCTTGATATCCAATAAATATGTATTTGATAAAGCGTCTATGGTTAAAAAATATACTCCTTGCTTTTTTTCTATTGCAATTTTTCTTACAACTCCCTGAAACAGTAATTTCGTTTCTTGTTGCTTTTGCTGCAGTATAATTTGTGTTCCTGCTTTTGTATCATACAGTTGTGTATCTTTGTGCACATCATAAAGCAATGCCGTCATATGTAGGCTAATATGTTCATTGAGTCTTTCTTTGATTTCCAATTCTCGCAATGCCTTTATGGTATATTGCTGTATTCCCAATTCCAGATATGTTATATTCATCTCTTCAAACATCTCCTTATTCACTTTTTATCTTGATAATGCCGCCCAGCATACAAGGCACAATACAAATATTTAAAAGAGCCAGTTCTTTTTTTACTTTAAAATCTTTTTTTCCTCTCACCCAAGGTATGCATACTATAGGCGTACAAGGCACAGGCGGATTGCTTTTTTTACATAACTGAAAAGGAAATATATTTTTTCCTACAACATTGTCAAAAATAGTCGCCTGATTTTTTCCCGAAACACCTGAACCATGGGTCATAGGCACCTGTAAATTACTTGTCATTGTTCCCAAAGTACACTCCAATGTTGCTCCTTCTGTTACCATCCATATATCAGACATATCCTTCCTACCTTTCTTTAAAAATACATAATACAAATAGCATCCTGTTTGCTTTCTTTTTGCTCTATTTCCAATGAAATTTCCATAAACTTAGCATTATCTGTTAAAAACGTTTCTTGAAAAGAAATTAATCTGGCGTCGGGAAAAATGACCCTTCTGTGAAATGAATCTGCATATGTTTGTTCTATCGTTACTTCTCTATAGCTGTCTTGGCTTTGATTGCATTTTTTTGCCCATTTTTGTATTTCCTTTAACGCCTCTATTGTTTGGCTGTTTCTGTTAATTTGTGCTACAACAAACAGCTTGCATGCAGTATCATTTCCCTTAGCCAATGTATTTTCTTCCGATATCATTTCTAAAGCAGAATAAAGCACACTGTGGACAGACAATTCTACTTTGTTTCCACCACCATTTACAGAAAAAGAAATTCCCATTTTAACCAACCTCCTACTATTTAATGTGTTCCTTTACATTCTCGTATCACTATTTCATAACTAGCTCTTCCCTTTTGAAAAGAAAAAGAATCTTTATATCGCACAACAAATGCCCTTTCAAAACATATTTGCTGTATCTGTTCTCCCATAGAATCATAGAGTTTCATAGAAAGCTGTCTATAGCATTTTTCCTCTGTACTGGGAGAAAACGCCCATTGTGCCAATTTTGAAACATTAGCTGTTTCTATTCCTCCGCTGTGCAAATCTATTTCCCCTATCAATTGTATGGTATCTACGCTTTCTTCCATATACTGTGTTTGGATTCCTTCTTGTATTTTATACTCGCTTTTTACAATGCTGCGCTCTGTTAAAACAATATCCTTCTCTCCTCCAAAAATCTCAACTTGTATAGACATTTACATTCCTCCCTTTTTAATTCAAATTTTGTTGTCTATTTGTTACTCGGGTATTTCTTTTACTTTTTTTAAAATCTATTCAACTTTTTTAAAGTTGTTTTTTTAATATATCTTTATTTTAAATATCTAAAAATTGTCACTTTTTGTCACGATTTATATTTTTTCTAATAAAAAAGAAGCTTTGGAAACTCATCCTCTGCTTCTTTTTGGTTGAAAATAATCTGCTACTTTTTAAAAAATTTATATTCTATTTTTTCTTTTCTTATGCACTTTTGTATTATGGCTATGTTTCATTTTACTATGCCATCATGATACCCTGTTTCCAAAATTATCTATTTTCATATTTATATTTTAAATTTACATACCTTCCTAATATCAACATTACATTTTTCTTTTTTAATATCTCATCAGTTTGGCAAAATAGATGAAAAATAACATACATAGTTTTACGCTATATGTTCTTTCATGATTTATTATTTCTTTGTAATTGCGCCAATCTTTTATAATTTGTCATATCATATCTGTATTTGGTTACTTTTGTTTTGTATTTTACTCAATACTATGTAATACTATTTTATGGTTTTCTTTATACCAAAAAACTCCACCTGCCTATGAAGTAGTTTTTCTATGCGGATATAGCTGGCTTATGTGTAAATACATAAGTCTGCTCGCTGTGTATTCATTATCTACCACCTTAAAAGGGGTTCAACTCCTGTGTCAGTTGTTTTCCTAATTGTTTTTCTCTTAATTGATTGGCTATGTATTCTCTACATTTTTTACTGCCGTATCATAGCCTTTCCACCAAAAGTACTATATTTGTACTTCAACTCATAAAACTATAACACCTTTCTTTCAAATATCTTATAAAACTTGATATACTCCTTTTAGGCGATATCTCTATCAGCATATGTACATGACTCAGACATACTTCTGTCTTTGGTATATCCATTCCTTTCCACTCACATAATTTTCTCAATATTTCTGTTATTGCTTTTCTCTTTTTGTAATCAAACACTTTTTTTGATACAAACAAACATAATATCATATTTGTAATTTGATTTTGTATACCATAAACTATGTATATCCATAATACTCTTTTCACTATATTTCTTGCAGTTGGCAGACCTCAATTCTATTATAGTGAAAAGGAGTTTTTTCTTTTACTTCAACGCTGAAAGGCTTTTTTGAATCACACATTAGCCGTATAGTTTTCTTTATACAAAAAAACTGCCACAGTTTTCTGTGGCAGTCATATGTCAGTTTTAGTTTTTATTATTTTATAAAAGCAATATTATTTTTGGTTTTTCACATATTCTGCACCCTTGGCAAGAGCTTCTTTATTGATAGGAATAAATTTTGCCTTATTTTCACCAAATACCTTTGTAAAAGCATTTAAAACAGATTCTTCAGTCACTGTTTTATCAACTTCCAACAAAGCGCCCAGCAAAATAATGTTTGCAAGCTTAGGATTGCCTAATTCTTTTGCAATTTCATTAGCAGGAACATAATATGCCTTCACATCATTACGTTCTACTTTTTTTTCAACAAGACTGGAATTGATAATAATGGTGCCGCCGGAACCGACAATCTCTACAAATTTATCATAAGAAGGCTGATTCATAACAATAGATGCTGTTGCATCTGCTGTAATAACAGGAGAACCAACAGGCTCATCTGATACTACAATAGAACAGTTTGCTGTACCACCACGCATTTCAGGTCCATAGGAAGGACACCATGAAACTTCTTTTCCGTCAAGCATACCGGCGTAGGCAAGTAACTTACCCATACTTAAAACACCCTGACCACCAAAACCTGCGCAACATACTCTTTGTGTACTCATATTATTTTCCCTCCCCTGTAATATCCTTAAATACGCCAAGAGGGTAGTAAGGAATCATTTTTTCTCTGATAAATTCCATTGCTTTTACAGGTGTTAACCCCCAGTTGGTAGGACAGCTGGAAACTACTTCTACAAAGCCAAAGCCAATCCCCTCTTTTTGCACTTTTAATGCCTTCATGATAGCTTTTTTGGCTTGCGCTACCTGTCCGGGTGTAGTAACACTAACTCTTTCAATATAAGCGGGACCATCTAATGTTGCAAGCATTTCACTAACTCTAATAGGATAGCCTTGTATGTGTACATCTCTACCATGCTGAGCAGTTGTTGCTCTCATACCAGGCAATGTTGTAGGAGCCATCTGACCTCCTGTCATACCATAAATACCATTATTGATAAATATAGTTGTAATTTTTTCTCCTCTTGCCGCCGCATGAACAATTTCGCAAGTACCAATAGAAGCTAAGTCTCCATCGCCTTGGTATGTTATTACCATTTTATCCGGCTGTACTCTTTTAATACCTGTAGCAGTTGCAGGCGCTCTTCCATGAGCCGCTTGTATTGCATCAAAATTAAAATATTTATTTGCCATAACCGCACAGCCTACAGGTACGGCAATGATACTATTTCCAAGTTCACCCATTTCTTCCAAACATTCAGCCAACAATTTATGTACAATACCATGAGCACAGCCAGGACAATAATGCAATTTTACATCTGTTAAACCTTTAGATTTTTGAAATACAACTGACATTATTTGTCACCTCCTATTACAGACTTAGCAAATTCAACAACTTCTTCCGGTGTCAATATGATACCGCCGGTTCTTCCATAAAAAACAACCTTATTGACGTCATTGCAAGCAAGCTTTACATCATCTACCATTTGTCCCATACTCATTTCAATATCAATATATTTTTTAATTTCTTTTCTTGTAAAAGCATCTTTAGGGAATGGATATAATGTTTTTGGACGAATCAAACCAACTTTATATCCTTCTTTTCTTAATGTATCTATTGCTGATTTTGTAATTCTTGCAGAAGTGCCATAGGAAACAAAAGCATACTCTGCATCATCCATGCAATATTCTTCCCATGCTTGTTCTTTTTGTTCTATTATTGCATATTTTTTCTGTAACTCAATATTGTGATTTTCACAATCTTCCGCATCCATATTTAAGTTTACAATCATATGCTTTTCGCCGTTGCCTTTTCCGGTTAAAGCCCAATCTTTTGCCGGGAGTTGTCTTTTTGATTCGTAATGGAATTGAACAGGCTCCATCATTTGACCAATCAAACCATCTGAAAGAATAATAACAGGCGTTCTATAGCAATCAGCTAAATCAAATGCGTCCATAACCATATCAACAGCTTCCTGAACAGAAGAAGGAGCCAGAACAATATTGTGATAATCTCCATTAGAACCGCCTTTTACGCACATATGATAATCAGCCTGACCGGGCTGAATGGTGCCAAGTCCTGGACCTCCACGCATCATATTTACAACAACTGCCGGTAAATCAGCATTTGTAATATATCCAATACCTTCTTGCTTTAATGCAATACCAGGAGAAGAAGAACTGGTCAATACTCTGGCGCCTGCCGCCGCCGCGCCATATACCATATTGATTGCCGCCACTTCTGATTCTGCCTGAACAAAGGTACCTCCTACCTTTGGTAACTCCTCAGATAAATATTCAGGCAATTCACTTTGTGGTGTAATAGGATAACCAAAAAAGAATCTACAGCCTGCTTCAATCGCTGCCTTTCCAATTGCTTCATTGCCTTTCATCAATACTTTTGCCATGTAAAATCCTCCTCCCTTAATCTATTTTTTCTACTGTAATGGCTGAATCAGGACACATTTTTGCACAACTTGTGCAAGCAATACAATCATCATTTACCACTTCTGCGGGATTGTATCCTGCATCATTAATTTTTGTTTCTGAAAGCTTCAATACTTTTTTAGGACAGACAGAAACACACAATTCACAGCCTTTACAGATATTTTCGTCAATTGTTATTTTCCCTTTTGCCATTTTTGATACACCTCCGTTATTTTTGCCTACATCCAATCTTTTCTCATATAAAACTTCATAGGAAAAAGTTCTCCGCTTAAACCTTCAGGCAATGGCTCATGCAATACTTCTTCCACATAGGTTGTATATTTGATAGGCACTCCCGAAAGCCTGCTGGCTTCCTTGAGTATTTTATCTCCCATTGCAATGTTTTCCGCTGTTGTTTCACGAATCAGGTTTGTATTGTTTACAAACCCTGTTACTTTCAGACCAGAAGCACCTTCAATGCTTTTCATTTCTTTTATGATACCTTCCGGGGAAGAAGTATTCGGTCTGTTGGTATTGACCACCATAAAGAAATCTGTTTCTGATAAATCCAGCAAAGGCTTAATTCTGCCAAGTACCATAGTACCTGTATCGTTGCCGCCCAAATCAACAATGTATCTTGTTGATTTATCTCTCACCGGGGAAGTGATTGCCGCAACAGCAGGAATATCAACGCTGTCTCCCTCAATACTGGAAGAAATAACATGGATACCCATTTCCTGCAATTGTGCCTTTCTTTCTCTGGAACGAAAATAAACATTTACAATATCTAAGTCACCCAACGTAACTTTAGGAGATATCTGACTTAATTTTACAGAATAGTTGACAGCAAACTCTGTTTTTCCACTGCCATAATGCCCTGTAATTATGGTGATTCTTCTATCATTTTGTACCATAATTTTACCTCCGCATTCTGCATAGGATTGCAATAAAAAATCATTTTTTATTATAAAAATTGCATAATATAAATAAACAAATATATCATTTGCTTTTATATATTATAAAATATTTTTTATTTCTGGCTATATTATAACTCACTTTGCACAATATTGCAACATTTTTAACAATATTCTTTGGTTTTTTTTTAAAACATTATTAAAACACTATGTTATATAATATAATTTATGTTTTATTTTTTTTAAATATTTGTATATTTTATAAAAAATCTATCCATATTGATTATAAATCCCCCTTTGTTGTATGACAATAAAGTTTTGATTTAGATTATAATATATCTTCTGATTTGTTAATAGAAAAACAGCCTGCTTTTTTATAAAAAATAAAAAAACAAGCTGTTTTTTCTTTTTATTTTATAGTGTTGTTAGACAATAAAATGAATATTGTTCTTTAAAATTGCATGACTCTATTTTAAATATTAAACAAAAGCTCTCCATATGTTGGAAAAGGCCAACTACCTTCATCTACAAGCATTTCAAGGGCGTCTGCCGGTTTTCTCAATTTTTCCATGGCTTTTGCCACATGATCACGATAAAAAACAGCTTGTTCTTGGGTAGAACATTCCAGACAGTGAGCCGCTTGTATTTCTTTTTCTAATAATTGTAAATTTTCATAGAAAAGTTTTACATTTTTTGTAATATCTGACAATATACTTTCCTCTACACTACTGTCTTGTTCTAATTTTTTAATATTACATATAGTATCAACTAAAATATTTTTATATTTTATAACAGCCGGTAATATTTGTTTAGAAGCAATATCAATCATTGTCTTTGCTTCAATGTTAATTTGCTTTATATAAGCTTCATAATGAATTTCCGCTCTGGAAGCCAGCTCTAAACGGTTCAATACCTTATGTCTTTCAAATGTTTTTATTGTAGAATCATATACAAGAGCCGGTATAGCATCTACCATAGTCGGTAAATTAGGCAAACCTCTTTTTTCTGCCTCTTTTACCCATTCTTGTGAATATCCATTTCCATTAAATATTACTCTTTTATGTTCTACATATGTTTTATGAATTAAATCATGAACTGCTGTTGTAAAGTCTTCTGCCTTTTCCAATACATCGGCAAATTCCTGCAATACGTCTGCTACAATGGTGTTCAAAATAAAATTAGGACCGGAAATAGAACCGGAAGAAGGCACCATACGAAATTCAAATTTATTTCCTGTAAATGCAAAAGGAGAAGTCCTGTTTCTGTCTGTAGCATCTTTTTTCAATACAGGAAGTGTATTGACGCCTACCTTCATTCTACCGCCTTGTATACTGGAAGTTGCTTCACCATGTTCAATTTGTTCAAATATATCTGTCAACTGGTCGCCCAAAAAAATAGAAACAATAGCCGGGGGAGCTTCTCCTGCTCCTAATCTGTGGTCATTTCCCGGATTTGATGCAGAATGTCTAAGCAGCCCCGCATGGGAATCTACCGCTTTAATAATCGCTACTAAAAACAGTAAAAATTGTGCATTTTCATGAGGTGTTTTGCCTGGATCCAAAAGGTTTTGTCCATCATCTGTGCCAATAGACCAGTTGTTATGTTTTCCGCTTCCATTTACGCCGGCAAAAGGCTTTTCATGCAAAAGACAGGCTAATCCATGATGACTTGCGATTCTTTTTAGGGCCTCCATCACAATTTGATTGTGGTCTGTAGCAATGTTGCAGGTATCATAAATCAATGCCAATTCATGTTGTGCCGGCGCCACTTCATTATGCTGTGTTTTTGCAGAAACTCCCATTTTCCAAAGTTCAATATTCAACTCATGCATAAACTTTGCAATTCTTTCTTTGATACTTCCAAAATAATGATCGTCTAATTCTTGTCCCTTTGGAGGAGCTGCGCCAAACAATGTTCTGCCTGTAAATATTAAATCTTTTCTTTGTTTATATAAATCTTTGTCTATCAAAAAATATTCTTGTTCTGCTCCGGCATAAATATTAATTTTCTTAGAAGTGGTATTTCCAAATAAACGTAATATACGTAAAGCCTGTTTGTTGATTGCTTCCACAGAGCGAAGCAAAGGTGTTTTTTTATCCAACGCTTCTCCTGTATAGGAGCAAAAAGCAGTAGGAATGCAAAGTGTCACTCCTGCCGAATCTTCTCTTAAAAATGCGGGAGAAGTACAGTCCCATGCAGTGTAGCCTCTTGCCTCAAAAGTTGCGCGTAATCCGCCGGAAGGAAAAGAAGAAGCATCCGATTCTCCTTTTATCAGTTCTTTTCCCGAAAATTCCGTAATAGCCCTTCCATTGTCCTCTATGGTTAAAAAAGAATCATGTTTTTCTGCTGTAATCCCTGTCATAGGCTGAAACCAATGGGTAAAATGGGTTGCTCCTCTTTCCATTGCCCAATCTTTCATAGCATTTGCCACCACTTCTGCAACAGAAGCATTCAATTCTGTTCCTTCTTTAATGGTTTGTTGCAATTCTTTATAAATTTTCTTTGGCAAATGTTCACGCATTTGTGTATCATTAAACACATTTGTACCATAAAGCTCTACAATAGAAATTTTCTCCTGCATATCCTCCACCCTTTCTGCTTTTCCTTCTACTATAAAATATGTTTTCTTCTGTAAATAGTATCATTTATTCATTTTACAGACAATAAAGCAGAAATACAACTCTTTTTTCCATTTTGTGCCATAGTGTGGTATAATGTTAATGTTTTTATATTTTTTTTATATAAATTTATAAAAATAAATACAAAAATAAAAAGTCTTTTTAGAAAAAATATAAATTTTATTTTATTTTTGATTGATTTTATTTCTATATTTTTAAAATTTCAGTACACAAAAAACCACCTGAAATCAGGTGGTTTTCTGTTGTGTGTATGTATGTGTTATGCAGATAGGAAATCATCTGCGAGGGGAAGCAATGTCATAGGCGTTACATTACCCCGTGCCATTTTTTGTATCAATTCCATGACACGGCTTTCAGATGTAGAAAGACTTGTAATTTTTTCTTGTTCAATCAATTCTTCTTCACGATATTTTGCAATTTCTATGCCATAAATGGCTTCTTGTTGTTGCTGCTTTCCAGCAATTTCTTTTCTCAAAAGCCAATAATATAAAAGATGCTCTTGACCAGATTCATCTATCATTTTTTTGCAGAAAGTTAAAATACGTTCCATATTTACCTCCTTTTAGGTGCTTTTTCTGAATTGTATTATACAGACTTTCTGCTAAAAAATCTACTACAATATATTGTCAAAATACATTTTTATACGACCTTTTTTACAAATTCTACTGTTTTTTTACAACTTTTCTGCAAGAAAAATGAAATATTTCTTTTTATTTTGTCTAAATTTTTTTGATAAAAGTTGTAATAGCTTATTTCTCTATGACATACTGCTGAAGTCTTTTTTGCATTTGCTCATCTGCATATATCTCCAAAAAAATCCCCTCTGCTCTATGTTCTTGTGCAACAATTTCGCATCTTCCATGAATTTTGTGCAGCAGACTTCCTTCTGTATAAGGCAAAATAACAACCATACTTTTTCTAAAACTTTTTAATAACGCTTCTATTCTTTCCAACATATGATCCAACCCTTGCTGTGTTTTTGCAGAAACACAAACCCTATCTCTAGCAATGGTATCTATAGGCAAGGGCAGTTCTACTTCTTTATCTATTTTATTATATACTGTAATCACAGGAGTTGTTTCACAATGAAGAGTTTTTAATGTTTCATATACCGTTTTCATATGCTCTTGCCTATTTTCATCAGAAACATCTACCACATGAAGCAATATATCAGAATAAGTCAATTCTTCCAATGTGGCACGAAAAGCCTGTATCAAATGATGAGGCAGTTTTTGTATAAAGCCTACCGTATCTGTTAAAAGTATTTCTGAGCCATTTGGCAGTTTTACTTTTCTGGTAGTGGTATCCAATGTGGCAAAAAGCTTATCCTCCGCCAAAACACCTGCATCTGTCAATGTATTAATTAATGTGGATTTTCCTGCATTTGTATATCCTACCAAAGAAACAAGGGGAACTGCTCTTTTATTTCTTTGACTTCTCAAAAGCTGCCTATGGGTTTGAATTTCCTTTGCTTCTTTGTTCAGTTCTCCAATGCGTTCTTTGATATAACGACGGTTTGTTTCCAGCTTTGTTTCACCAGGACCTCTCGTACCAATTCCACCGCCCAAACGAGACATAGAAGCTCCAATACCTGCCAATCTGGAAAGCCGATATTTTAGCTGAGCCAGTTCTACTTGTATCTTACCTTCTTTTGACATGGCACGAGAAGCAAAAATATCCAATATTACCATAGTTCTGTCCATTATTTTTGTTTGCAATACTTGTTCTAAATTTTTCATCTGAGCAGGAGAAAGCTCATCATCACAAACAATTCCTGACGCATCATATGTCTGTATCATCATTTTAATTTCTTCTAATTTTCCTTTTCCAATATAATGCCCTGGGTGAATTCTTTCTCTTTTTTGTACAACTCGTGCCACTGCTATAGCTCCTGCTGTTTTAACAAGTTCCTCTAATTCATCAAGACAAGCCTCAATTTGCATAGCAGTATTATTTTCTAAATCCACTCCTACAAGAATCACTCTTTCCGGTTCTGTTTCAGATATATGCATCTGTGTTTGTTTTGCCATATCGCTTCTCTCCTATATTTTATATCTAAAATTCAAACTCTACATCAGAAAGTCTTTTTTTGATTTCTGCCATTACTTTCTTTTCTTCTTCTTCTCCATAT
>DVLQ01000045.1 GCA_018715395.1 Candidatus Coprocola pullicola
CTAAATTTATGGGGTGGGCAATGGGGGTACTTTTCCATGTAAAATGATGTTGTGGAGCATGACAAAATATCCTTTGATAATAAGTTAATTTATCAAAAGATATTTTAAGGGATATTATGGTTGTAAAGGACAGATAGACCATAAGGGACCGCCGCTGTTTGCCCCCATTTTTAACTCATTAAGCAAAATATCAATATCCCAAGCACGAAGGCTGTTATCTAAATTCATGGGGTCGACAATGAGTACTTTTCCATCCAAAGTAACACCATGAAATATGATGAAATGTCCTCCAGTGGTAAAATGTCCTTTTTTCATTAACGCGACTAGTATGTTTCCTGTAGAAAGCTCTTTGATAATACCTTCATGGGTATAGTCAGTAAAAGAAGTTGCGTCTAGTCCAAAGGCAATGGCACTATCTGGAATCAAAGAATGATAAGAACCACTTCCAGGAGAGAAATAACCATTTTCTCTTGCCCAGTTTGCCATTTGGTCAGGTGTGATGATTTGGTCTGTTAATGTGGAAATTACCATTGCCATTGTGGTAGGACCACAGCCATATTTTGCAATGGTATCATTTCCACCATACATTTTATTGCCCCATCTAGGGTCTGTTTGATTAAAATAAACAATATTTTTAGCACTGCCTGTTAAGTAAGTGATATCGCCTATTGTAAATGTTCCAGTTTCACTTGTGACAGAAGAAGCTAGTTCGTCTTGAGAAGTGAGAGCGTATATAGATAAAGGTTGTTGTTTAGGCTTTTGAGAGAAGTCTTTTTTTGCTTTTTGTATAGATTGTGGTACAATAGAAGCATATTGTTTATCTATATCAGAAAGGGAAGCAACATGATATTGCATTATATCTTGCAGATAGCCATGAAAACTTTTTTTTGGTAGTTTTTGAGAAAAAAAATAATAAGATAGAATAAATGTTGTGATAAATAAAATTGTGATTCTTAAAAAACGCAAGGGATTATGCCTCCTTTCTGTGTTTGATTATAGCATTTTTATAACAAAATGTATAGCAATGATTTTCTGAGAGGAGGAGTTAAAAGATGGCGGAAATATCTTTTCAGAATGTTGTCAAAATATTTGAAAACAATGCAGTGGGATTAAACCATTTTAATTTAGAAATTGAAAAGGGAGAATTTATATTTTTGTTAGGCAAAAGCGGAGCAGGCAAAAGCACTTCTTTAAGATTGATTACAAAAGAGATTGAACCAACAAAAGGAAAAATATTTGTGCAGGAAAGAGATTTATCGCAATTAACAAAAAAGGAATTGCCGTATTTTCGCCGTTGTATGGGAGTTGTGTGGCAGGAAACACAGCTATTGCCCCAAAAGACTGTTTATGAAAATGTGGCCTTTGCTATGGAAGTATTAGAAGCGTCAAAAAAAGAGATACAAAAAGATGTTCCGGCGGCATTGGGACTTGTAAACATGAATAAAAAGGCAAATGCTTATCCAAGAGAGTTATCCGGCGGAGAATGCCTTCGTGTGGCACTTGCAAGGGCATTGGTGAACAATCCCTCTATACTCATTGCAGACGAGCCTACAGGAAATTTGGACTATGATTCGGCATGGGATATTATGTGTTTGTTAGATGAAGTCAACCGCTGCGGTGTTACAGTGGTAGTGGCGACGCATGCAAGAGATTTGGTAAAACTCATGAAAAAAAGAGTGATTGAGCTGCGAGCAGGATATGTAGCAAGAGATGTGCCTAAGGGAGGGATATTACGAGATTAAAAGTTGTTGCGGGAGGACTTTGAGGATATAGACAAAATTGAAAATCCTTAGGAGAGAGAAGTATAACAGTTCATGCTATGGGAATAAATGCCTTGAAACTGGTTGTTTTCCTGGTTGGAAGAATATTCCGACTGAGGAGTGCATTTAGGAAACGCTTTGTTTTCCAAGCGTTTCCGATGTACTACATTTATAAAAATTTGTCTATATTCTGAAGTTGTCGAAGAAGGATTTTGGTGGCGTTGACAAAATTGACAACCTTTAGGAGAGGGAAACATAAACAGTTGGTTCTATGGGCAGAAATGCCTTGAAACCCACTGTTTACCTAGTGGAAAGAAAATTCCGACTAGGGAGCGCATTTGGGAAACACTTCGTTTTCCAAACTCTTCCAATGTATCGCATCTGTAAAAAAATGGTTTGTCTACATTCTGAAGCTGTCGAAGGAGGGCTTTTTTTTTGAAAAAATTTTTAAAAAAGGTATTAAGTTTTGCCTATAATAGCCGATAACATAAATGAAAGGAAAAAAGGTAAATGATGATACTGCCTTCGAGTCGACGGTCGGCAGAGGAGTTTGCTTTTTTCTAATCAAATGTAACTTTATAAATGGACTAGTGGGAAAATGGAGTTTCCCATGATAAACTACATGGAGGTAGATTTTTATGATTATTCAACACAACATTTCTGCATTAAATTCTTACAATCAATTAAGCGGTAACAATAATGCATTGGCTCAAAACTTGAAGAAATTATCTTCCGGTTACAAAATCAACAGTGCAGCAGACAATGCCGCAGGTCTTGCGATCTCTGAAAAAATGAGAGCTCAAATCACAGGATTGGAAACAGCTCAGCAAAATGCACAAGATAGTATTTCTTTGGTGCAGACAGCTGAAGGTGCTTTAACAGAAGTTCATTCTATGTTAAACCGTATGGTAGAACTTTCCACACAGGCTTCCAATGGTACTTATTCCGATACAGACAGACAAAAATTACAAGATGAAATTACAGAACTGCAAAATGAAATTGACAGAATTGCAGATGCTACAAATTTCAATGGTATCGACTTATTAAATGGTAACTTAGACGGTACTGTAGCAGTAGGCGGTATTTCCGGTGGTTCTGCAACACAGATTAAAGCTATAAAATCTAAATTTGAGTCCACTGCTGCGATAGGAGATTTTGCTACAGGTGATTTAAAACTTGGCGACAAAGTTTCAGTTAGCTTTGAATATACAGATGCAAACGGTGCTACACAAACAAAAACATTGGAATATGAAGTAACTGTTGTTGGAACTGCCACAACTAAATTTAAGTTTAAAGACGCAAATGGTACGGAATATGAAGCAGCTGCTAATGGTGATGCATTAAAAGGTACTGATTTGTCAAAAGCTATTGCAGCGAGTTTGGCAGCAGATGCAGACATCAGCAAAGCGTTTAGTGTAACTGAAAATGCTGGTAAGTTGACATTTGAATCCAATGTGGCTGGTGCTAGTTCAACAGCGATTGGTAAAATGAATATTTTCACAACATCAGCTACAGGCGGTCCAACAAAAGAATTGTCTGTAGGTGTTAGCCAGACTGTAGTAGGAGCAGATGCACAAACAGGTTATGACTTTAGTAAAGTAACACCATTTGACCCTACAGCTGCTGGAGCAAAACTAGAAGATTCTATTGTTACAATAGGCGATAAGAAATTTGCATTTTTAGCAAAAGGCATAAAACTTACAGATGATGTATTACAGATGCTGAAAGACAGTGGAATAGACGGATCTGTTGAACTTGCTGGTACTAATGTAGCTGCTGCTGACGTTGTTAATATGGTAGAAACAATTAACAAAGCATTTGGAAAGACTGTAGTAGAACAAGGTTCTGTAACGGCTGGTGCATTTGCTGCAAATACTACAGGTACTGTAATTAGATTGACGCCAGATGCTGGTATTGAAACCGTTACAGGCGGCGCAGGAAAAGCGTTGAATTTACAAATTGGCGATACAGCTGATGAGTATAACAGACTACAAGTTAACATACAAGACTGCCATGCAAAAGCATTAGGTGTTGACCAAATCAATGTTACAACAGAAGCAAGTGCTGCAGAAGGTATTGACAGCATTAAAGCAGCTATTGATACTGTTTCTCAAGTAAGAGCAAAACTGGGTGCTACACAAAACAGACTTGACCATACATTAAACAACTTGGAAACAACCACAACAAACTTGACAGAATCTGAAAGCCGTATTAGAGATACAGACATGGCAAAAGAAATGATGGACTATACAAAGAACAACATTTTGATACAATCTTCTCAAGCTATGTTGGCACAGGCAAACCAAGTTCCTCAAGGAGTTCTTCAGTTATTACAATAATTTATAAGATACAAAGCGTTAAGAAACATAATTTCCTTTTAGAGGGCAGGCACAATGTGCCTGTCCTCTTTTAATAGTATTAAAAAAATAAATTTTCATAAAATCAATGTTGGAGGAAGAAATATGCCTAAAATAAATGTAATAAAGCCATCTTATTATGATACTTTTCAATGTATAGGAGGTACTTGCAGACAAAGCTGCTGTAGTAATTGGAATATTACATTATCAAAAGAAGAATTTAAAAAAACAAAAAAAGCACTAAAATCTGATATGATAAAAGAAATTTTTTCAGATGCCTTTGTACCAACATCTGGAAATAGCTTACAAAAAACGAATACCTATAAAATGAAATTGAAGGAAAATGGGGACTGTCCTTTTTTGGACGAGCAAAGATTATGCTGGATTTATAAAGATTGCGGACCTGAAATTATGAGT
This sequence comes from Candidatus Coprocola pullicola, assembly GCA_018715395.1. Taxonomy (GTDB): domain Bacteria; phylum Bacillota; class Clostridia; order Lachnospirales; family Anaerotignaceae; genus Coprocola; species Coprocola pullicola. The sequence goes on from DVLQ01000045.1 coordinate 4,535, forward strand.
AAAACTTGTAGGATTTTTCCAAGGTTTAATATGCTATACGACAGAACAAGATTAGATTGTTCTTTGACGTTGGGTTGTGAAGAAGTGGTCAGATTGCTTTTGGAAGAAAAAGAAGGTTTTTTGTTACAAACAGAAGAAAAGGATATTTCTTTTGAGGAGTTAAGTGATTATGAAAATATGCCATCACTGCTTTTTGTAAAAAAACCTATTTTAAAAGAATATTATACAATAAGAGGGTTGGTACTTGGTATTTTGCAAAACAGAGAATATGATATGGGAGAACGTATGATATTGCTGGGTATTGCATTACAAAAAGTTCATAGCATGGAAAAAGAAGAAAAATTAGAAGAAATACCACAATATGTCAACAATTTTTTACAAAATATGAATAAAATACAAAATAAAAATGTGTATCAACAATTTTTTGAAAATATACAAGGACATAGTCGTCTGAGAGCACTAAATACTTTGACAAAATACTATTCTATTTGGAATTTAAATCAATTGAGAAAGGACATTAGAACAAGTATATTGACAAGAATTGATGCTGATATGAAATTTCAAGCCTCTCAGCAACAGAAAAAAGAAGACCAGGAAGTTATATTTGATAAGGTGAAATATCATTTTGATGGTGAAAAATATGCTGAAGCAGAAGAATATTTTAAAAATTGGACAAAGAAAAATCCTCATGTGTTGGAAAATATAATTGTATCATTAGCATGGCAAAAGAAAATTCCTTTTGCATATGGGAAAGATATTTGGAAAAATTATTGTGCATTTGCTGTTATGTATAGTATTTTTCGTTTTAATTTAGCAATGTTTATTACAAAGGATACAACGGAAGAAGAAATAATTGATTGTATCGTAACTACAGCGCGTAGTATATTACATAATGATGAAAATACAAAAAAATTGGAAGATGAATTGGAAGATAATGAAAGCAATACATTGGCTCATATGGCAATGCTTGTATTATAAATAAAAAACCCCTAGACTACCTTTGTCTAGGGGGTTTTTTAATCCTTTTTATGTTGCATTAATTCTGTCAATGCAGAAAGACTGGAAAGAGCGGATAAATCTGTCGAAAGAGTCGTTGTAGCTTCTTGATTGGCAGACGCTGCTTCTAATAACTCAGAACGTACAATAGATATTTCTCTTGGAGCATCAATGGCAATTTTGACTCTATCAGCAGTGATTTCTTGTATTGTGATTTTAACATTTCCATTAATAACAAGAGATTCAGAGGTTTTTCTTTGCAGTATTAACATGATGTATTTCCCTCCTCCTCTTTTGGTACTAGTGCAGAAAAGGAATGCCTAAATTGATAGGAGGGGTCATCTAATATAACTTGCATAGCTTTATTGTTATGCAGATTGATAACAATAGGGCATTTCAAATTTGCTGTACTAGTACGAATGTCGTCTGTCATTCTGCAAATGACATAAAAAAGTAAGTCGCCAATACCTCGTGCATCAATGCTTTGTATTTCCTTATCAGAAGGAACAGGACGATATTCCGGTAGAAAAGCAAAGGGATTTACTACAAAAAAAGCAATGTTTGGAATTTTTAAGCTTTGTAAGCAAAGCACATTTTCATTGTTTTTATCAAATTGTATCAAAAGAAACTCCTTTTCTTCTTCAAATCCAAAAAGTCCATTTTGAAATGAAAGTACTTCATTTTGCTCATAAGCATATGTGCCAAAGTATTTTGTATCACACTGTTTTGTCATAACTCACCTCATGCTTCTGTATCAATGGTTGGTGTATAGTTTGGATTAGCACTTGGCGGTACATATAATGGATCTCCCACATATTCAATTAATACTTCAGGACGTTGTGTTACAGTAAATTCAATATCACCAGGAATAAATTCAAAGCCTGTTTTATCAATTTTCCAGTCGAAATTTAATTTATCCATTTCATATTGTATTGTTAAATCCGGCTTTGACCAGTTGATATTTGGTCCCGCTTTTGGTATGAAATCCAGACCATAATCTGTGTTTACCATATTTCTTTGTTTGATAACTTGGTCCAAAGCATCATCGCCTAATGTTGCGCTTAATAATATTTGTCCTTCTTGTGCAAATGTTGCAGTAGCTTCATAAGCTGCATGTCTTCCCTTTTCTGCAAAAGAATTTATCAAAGAGCTGGTGGAAGCAGGACGAATGGAATCTCTTGCTTCAAAGGTATCCATATTTAAGCGGATAGGGCTGCTTTTGATTTGCAGACCGCCATCATTACGGCTAATTTCTAAATCAGCCGTTCCTCTTTTGTATTCAAGCCTAGCATCATTTACTTTAAATTCAATAGAAATCGGAACGGTAGTAATTTTTAAAAGCTGTTCCATATACAATCCCCTTTCTTTTATGATAATAATAAAGTTATTTTTATACTATATTGATTTTATGATAAATTTTGTGATAAAAACCATAGCGAAAAAATAGTTTTTACACTATGGTTTTATGTTTAATTCATAAAATCAATAAAAGAGTTAGATAGTAAGCTATTGCCCACTTTCAATGTTGCATTATAAGCATATTGTGACCACATAAGATTTGTAATGGCTTCTGCCGGGTCACAAAAATCAAGAGCACTGATTTGTTCATTTAATGTTTGAGTAGTTTTTGTTAATTGGTCATCTGTATTTTCTAAAAATGCAGCCTTTGTGCCTAGTGCAGCAAGACCATTATCAATCATATCATTTAAAGAAGATTTCATTTTGTTGGTAATTTTATCATATTTTTCGATATCTGCATCTGAAAGATTTTCTTTTCCTAAAAGGTCGGCTAATTCGCCTGCAAGAGCAACAATGTTGTTAGGCAAACCCTCTTCATCCACACCATAACCGAATATTTCTAAGCCATTTACAGCCGTATCAAAAGCGCTAGTAGAAACAATTTCATTATTTTTTTCCTTCATACCAAAGCCAATATCACGATAACTGTGCTCATTAAAATAAGCATTATACAATAGTTGATTTTTTACATTTTCATTATCTTTCATAAGAGTTTCTTTTTGTGAAGAAGATAATGAGGCTGAATTTTCTATAGCAGATTTTATTTTAGAAAAAGAAATACTGGTATCAGTTCCCATGATATCGTTTAAAGCTGTTGAAAGAGGTGGCGTAGTAGCCGGGTTATCTGATAAACCTAATGTGCCTGATAATGCTTGGCTAACCTCATCTCTTGTCATAGACGTAGGAGTATCTACAGGAAGTCCTCTATAAAGAATTGTACCATCTTCTGCTTTTGTAAAGGGCAAGTCCTTTGTACTAGCTCCTCCAAAAATAAAGTTTTCATTATATTTACCATTCATTTGTTGCAAAAAACTATCCTGTAAGTTGATGACTTCTTGTTGAAAGGATAAACGTGATTCATAGCTGGAAGTTGGACCACTAAAACCTTGTAGTGTAACTTCAATAAATTGTCTTGCCATACTGGAACAGTTTAGAACATTTGATGTTACTTCTTCAAATTTAGCTCTTGCATCTTTTACATTTTCTTGGTGTACATTTGCTCTCCAAAAGTTACTGCGTAATTTAAAGGATTTCATTGCAGAAGAGGGGTCTTCTGCAATGGTATTAAAATTTCTATGTGTGGCAACAATATTTCTTTTGGCATCTAAATCGCCTAAAGCGTTGTTTAAATTTGTTGTATATCTGCGAATCATTGCATTGGTAGTAACACGTCCGATTGCCATAGCTTTTTCCTCCTATATAATTTATCTGCCTACAAGCCCCATATTATTGATAACTGTTTCTAGTGCTTCGTCTAATGCTGTCATCAATCTGGCTGCGGCATTATAAGATTTTTGATATTGCAATATGCTGATACCTTCTTCATCCATGGAAACGCCTGAAACAGAATCTCTGCTATTTGCAATATCGTTTGCGACAGTGATATAATTTGTGGTCAATACAGTAGAAGAACGAATATCCAATCCAAGCTGATTGCTTACATTGTCAAAAAATTCTACAAATGTGCCGTTAAAAATCTTTTTCTGTGTGCCATCAGCTGTTGTAAATGTATAATCCAGTTTTTCGCTAAACTGAGAAATTAAGTGATTGATATTATCATTATAGCCGGCTGTTTGAGATGGATCGTGGGTTTGTACTAGATTCGTAAAACCTTCTGCCCAGTCGGTTGTAATGGTAAAGTTTTCAGCTGTAATTTTATCATAGTCTATTTTAGGCACTTTTCCTTCTAAAGGCTCCCAATCGGGTTGTGGATCTGTTGGGTTGGCAGAGGTTTGGTCAAAATCTATTTTATTGCCATTTTCATCCAAAAAGTCACCGGGTTGTATTGGCGTACCATTGTTGTCTGTACCAGTTTCTTTTACTTGTTTAAAACCAAGTGCCGCCATAGCCGCAGGGTCAAAGGCGGCGTCTGCAATATCTGTTGTAACATTGCCATTAGCATCGAGAAGTTCTCCATTTTCATTCCTTTTAAAAATATCATACAGTGGTTCTGCGCCATCAGCAAGAGGATTTCCGGCATAGTCAATGTAATTGCCATTAGCGTCTGTCATATATTTTGCAGGGACTTCTCCATTAGCGCCAAAAAGCGCATTGGCATAAGATAATGGATTGCCATCGGCGTCTACCAATATATTACCATCAGCATCCATAATATTTGCAGAGTTAAACACTTTTGCAATTTGTCTTACCATAGTGTCCAACATATTGATGTAATAGTCATAGCCACGATCATCAGAACTATTGAATTCTCCCGAGCGATTAAACATATCTAAGTCGGCTTTCAAACGACCACTGTCTTCCTGCATATAGTGATACATATTTCTTTGATCGCCCGCGTCTACAATAGGATTGCCATCAATATCTGTTTTAATAACCGCTGTTCCGGTGGCCGGGTCAATGTCGTATTGATAAGGGGTACCGTCAATGTTAGCGATTTGTTCTGTATATTCCACACCTCTGATATCTGTAATGGTAACTTCTCCACCATTTACTTGTATCATATTACAACCGGTTACTTTTCCTGTAGCAGGATCTGTTGTTTCTCCTGGCAATGGTTTTCCCAGCAATTCTCCGTCAAAAAGGCGGATACCTTCACCATCTCTTGCAGAAGTGCCTGTTAATGTAATAGTAGGTAGTGAAATAAAATAATTTGTGCCGTCTACAGGAATTGTGTTATATTCCACAGTAATATTAGCATAGTTAGATAAACCGTCTACCACAACCCCGTTAGAATCGGTGCCGCCATCAATATAAACCCTTAAGTCGTTGATAGCGTTAGAATAAGCTGTTTTTGCTGTTTCCAAATTTTGTTGTGCCTGTTCTAAATTTTGTTTTGCTGTAAACAAATCACCTGTCTGTGCAGGAGTTTGATAAGTTGGAGGCTGTGTTGTATCGTCTGTAATAGGTCCATAAATTTTAATCAGTTTGTTATAAATACCATCGCCATTTGGGTCTAAGGCATTTAATTCACCTAGGTTAGCCGGCTTTGTATCCTGTCCATACAGTTTTTGATTATAAATTTTTTGTACATTTTCTTTTTTTGCCAATTCTTCTCGTAATGCACTAACATCTGCAGTAGGATCTTCGGTTAATATTTCATTAATTCGTGTATTTAAATCATCAATAGCGTTTTGATTGCTGTTTGCAAGTTTTAAAGTGTCTCTTAGTTCGCTATGAAGTGTATTTCCTCTTGAATTAAGGCTATTAATTTTAGCGAGGTAGCTACTGATTTCTTGATTATATTTAGTAATTTCTTTCATTTGATTTTGTACTTCTATACTAAGATTTTTAATAGAAACGATCAAATTATTGATGGCGTCTGCTTCAGCTTGTGTAAAAGTACCAACTACGCCGTTAGCAGGTTTTAAGGCACTTCCGATGTCAGCAATGGGATTGCCGTTTATGTCAGTCATAGTCAGCTGAGAACAGTCATCATTAACAGAAAAGCTCACAGCTTTGTCATTGTCCACCAAAGTATATTTATAAGGATTGCCGTTTCCGTCTGTACCAATGAGTTTTACAGTACATTCTTCTACAGTGTTACTGGAAAGTCCTATATTTTTTTCTTCATAAGTTACTTCTATTTTTACATAGCCTGACAATTCATCTAAAAGATTGTTTCTTTGGTCTCGTAATTCCAAAGCCGGATTGCCCATAATTTCATTTTCTCTTATGCTTTTGTTTAAATCTGAAATTTGTTTTAAAAGTTCATTTACAGCAGGAACGGTTTGTTCTTTAAATTCTTTCATGTTATCCTCTTTTGCCTGCTGTATTCTGTTAGAATAGTTATTAAAATATTGTGTTAATAACTGCATTTCTGTTTTTACCATATTTTGAAATTCATTATTGGCAGCTTGAGGATTAAATTCGTTTAATGCTTCTAAAACAGCCTCTAATTGATTGTGAATACTGCCGGTTTTATTTACTTCATCTAAGACGCTTTGCAACTCGTTCAAGCAGCCTAATGTTTCATCAAAATATCCTACGCTTGTCATTTCTGTACGAAAGCGTAAATCTAAATAAGGGTCGCGCACTTGTTCAATTTTATTTACAACAACACCGTTTCCAATAAAGGTATCATTTACATTACCCCATTGTCTTGGACCGGTAGTGCCGTTAAAACTAGCCAAGTCTACACGTTGTCTTGTATATCCTTGTACGTTAATATTTGAAATATTTTGTCCGATTACATTCAAAGCAGACTGGCTGGCAGACATTCCCAGTTTTGCTGTAGTAAATCCGGCAAAAGAAGAACGTATCATATCTATTACCTCCATTTATATCTGTTATATTCTTTTGTTTGTAAGCGTTATTTTTGTATCAACATGATGAAACTGCCCGTCAGAAGAGTAGGTATCACCCATTCCAAGGGCAGAGGAGTGTTTTAAGTATTCTAATGTTTTATCAATACTATGAAGATTTATTTCAACAAGATGTTTTACATTGTTATGAATTTGTTGATAAAAATCCATTGTTTCTTTTAATGTGGCAAACAATTCTTCCAATTCTTCTTTGTATTTTTTATCTTCAACCATAGAAATAATTTCTGAAAATTTCTTTTTTTCAAACCCCAAATCTTTTTGTATGGCTTCTCTTTTTTTGTCTAATCCACGAAATTGTAACAGGTAAGCCTGTTCTTCTTTCATACATTCGTTGAGAGAATCGATATTTTTTTCTGTGACAGCTTCTAGTTTTGTTTGTTCAATATCGGTTAAATCATCAAAAAGCAAAATGAGTTTTTCCGCTAAATCTAAAAAATCATCAAGTGTATACATAATAGCTCCTTCCTGATGTTTTTAAAATAATATTTTTTTGACAATCGCGTCTAAATCAATTTGATATGTGCCTTCGGCTACTTTTTTTTGTAAATATTCTAATTGTTCCGGGGAAGCGGATTTTCGTACTTCATTAGAGAGTTTATTTGTAATATCACTGATAAATTTATCATTGGAATCAGAAGAAGAATGCAATACGATTTTATCAAAGTTTTTGTCAATTTTTCTCTGGTTTTTTTCAGCAATTTGTAATTTAGCATTTTCTTTTTGCGTTGTATAACAAGAATAAATATTATTAGCTCCTATTTTCATAAAATCACCTCAATTCACCCTTTTGAAAGTATCAATCTATATTATTTTGGGAGATTTTTTAAAATAAATTTTCTTATTATATATATCGGCAAAAGACAGTAAATCATAATACCAAACAATATCTTCTTTATGTATTTTTAGTAAAAAGAAAAAACTGTATTTCATTTTATAATAGTGTTATAAATGAAATACAGTTTTGATATTATTATTCTGGGTTTTCCCATCCAATTTCAATAGAATCTCCAGGTGAAACAATGGAAGTATAAGAGGTGTCTTCTCCATTTAATTTTAATATAATATTTCCCTGAGGTTTTTCTAAATCAATGTCAACATAGTTTAACATATCATAAAAAAGTAATTTTTTTTGGTTTTGTAAAGGAATTGTTTTCCATGCTCCATTAATACAAACAAGTATGCTGTTAGGGTCATCTGAAAAATTCATTTCTTCCGAGTTTTGCTGTAGTGTTTCTTCTTTAGATTCTGGTGCAATATTATTTTCTTCTAAAATAACAGATGATTGCAAATTTTCTGTTTCCAAAGGCGTTTCTGGGATTTCTGTGACAAAAGAAATATGATCTCCGGCGGAAATTAGTGTTGTTTGATCAGCAGGTACGCCATTAATGGTCATAATCATGTCTTTGGGATCAAATGTACTTTCCATATAAGATAATAAATCTTCTAGTGTAATCACAGATTCTGTGGTTAATCTATCCATGGGTTTAATGACATAATCATCTGCAAGCGGTTCATTGTTTTTGTAAAATATGACAGGAACTTCTGCCAGTACTTCATCTATAATCACTGGAAAACGAAACGCTTCTTCTTTTTTTAAATCTCCAATACAAATAATGGGTTGCTTTCCAGCAACTGCCTCTTTTGCTATAATAACATCTCCTTGTTTGATTTTTGTATCAATAGAAGCTAATTCTCCATTTACAAAGAGTTCCCCTGGAATAGCGTTTTCTCCTTTTTTTGTATAACGTTTGCCATCAATGTAGTAATTGATAGAACGAGAAGAAAGCCCTATTAAGTTTTGAGGCTTGATGGAAGAGAGCAAAAGAGCGTCTAATACTCTAGATTCTCTATAGTTTAAAAGCATCTGTTTTTTTCCGTTTATTGTAATAGAAAAAAAGTCGCACCCTTTATAAATAGAAGACATGGCTCCAATGCCAAGAGGAGTAATAAATTCTGGACTTTGCAGTTTTTTGTCATAAACCATTACATTTTTAAAGGTTTGCCCTCCTGATATTGCAATGTTTTCAATAGGCATTTTTAACTCTGAGGCAAGAGCTTGACAAAGTCCCGGAATTTGACAACCTCCTCCGGCTAAAAATACAGCAATAGGGGCTGTTTCATTTGCTTTTAAAATTCCATTGGCAATGGATTGGCTGAGTGTTTTGATAGCAGGTTTTAAGCTTTTTAAAAGCTTTGATTTTGTTTCTTTTCTAGGGTTTCCTAAAATATCTTTATAGCTAACTTGTGAACCGTCGCTGTTGAGGGATAATTTAATTTTTTCTGCATTTTCAAAATTACAAAGACATTTTTGCATAATTGCTTCTGTAATTTCATCTCCTGCTATTGTTACCATATCATAGGCAATGATACTGCCATCTTTTGAAATTGCAATATCGCTTGTTCCTGCCCCGATGTCTACTAAAGCAATATTTAACAAACGGATATCTTCAGGCACAACAACGGTAATTGCCGCAATAGGTTCTAACGTAAGATTTTCTACGGTTAATTGATTTGCCGTCATAACAGCATAAAGATTTTGAACTACATTTTGAGGCAAAAAAGCCGCAATTAATTCAATGGTAACTTCTTTTCCCTTATGTCCGATAATAGTACTGCTTTGATAGTCGTCTAATTTATATTTTGTAATACTATAACCTACGCAATAAAATGTTGTTTTATTTTCGGGTTGTTGTGCCAAATCTTGGTCAAATTCTGATTGCGCAATGCCAAGGGCGCAATATTCCATAGCATTTAGCTGTGTTTGTGTAATTTCTTCTGTAGGGTCTAATTCCTGTGTATGAGATATCTTTTTTGTAATCAAAGCACGTCCGGCTGCAGCAATGCAGACTTTTGTTAATTTAATTTTATTACGCTTTTCCAATGCGGTTTTTACTTGCTTTACAACATCTGCTACCAGAGTAATGTTTTCAATTTGTCCATCCCGCATAGCACGTTCTTGATGAAAGCTTTGTTCATAGTCTACTACATGAAAGATATTGCCATCATGAACGCCTATCATACCAACAACACTGCGTGTACCAATATCTAGAGCAAATATAGCATTAGATTGCGTGAGGGCAATAGAGGGCTTTTTAATTGCTTCTGATGTTACTTCTGTTTTTTTCGCTCTCAAAACAATGTCTCCTTTCAAAAGCAGTATATAGTACAAAGCCGTTCTTTTTTAAGAACGGCTTTTTTGATAAATATACAACAAAGTACACTTTTACAATTTTTATTATATTATAGTTTTGCCAAATGTCGGCGTAATACACCTGCAATATTTTCACAGGAAGCCTGTACTTCCACAGCTCCGATATTGTGAGCAACCATAGGCATACCGTATACAACGCAGGAATCTCTATCTTGTCCTATTGTAAAAGCACCGTTTTTTTTCATTTTTAACAAACCGTCAGCTCCATCTCGTCCCATACCTGTCATGATAATGCCAATGGCATTTTGTCGTACTGTTTCTGCAACAGAAGTAAATAATACATCTACAGATGGTCTGTGTCCACTGACTTTTTCACCTGGAAGACAGCTTACTGCATAGCCGTTGCCTTGACGCACCACCTTTGTTTGAAGCTCTCCACCGGGAGCAATCAATACTTGCCCTCTTACAATAGCATCGCCGGATTTTGCTTCTTTAACACGCATACGACACAAACGATCTAAACGTTCTGCATACATTTTGGTGAATCCTTCAGGCATATGTTGTACAACAACAATGCCGGGCGTATCTGCTGGCAAGTCTTTTAAAACAGTCAATGTTGCTTCTGTGCCTCCTGTAGAGGCTCCAATGGCAATGACTGTAGAGTTTAGCTTTGCAGAAGAGATAGCTAAAGGTGCTCCGGAAGGCTTTGACATTTCTTTGTGTTCTGTATGACGATGCACAATTGCTTTAGAAGCAATTCTGATTTTTCCTGTTAGATCTTTAAAAAAGGCGTCTACTGTATTTTGTTTTGACATATCCGGTTTTCGAACAAAGTCTACCGCGCCGGCAGAAAGCGCCTCAAATACATTGATGTTTAAAGAAGAAACTACAACCACAGGAACAGGGTGTTGTGGAATTAACTGTTTTAAAAAGTCGATTCCATTTAAACGAGGCATTTCTACATCTAATGTTACAACATCTGGACGAAGCTTTGGGATTTTTGCTTTTGCATCAAAAGCATCAACTGCATATCCTACAACTTCAATATCATTATTTTTTTGCAAGCTGTCAATAAGAACTTTACGAAAAAGCAAAGAATCATCAACAACAAGTACTTTAATCTTTTTTTCTAACATAAAATAAACACCATATCCTTTCAGATGGCAGAAACAAATTCTATTTTTTAAGTTTTTTGATATGTAGCAGGCATAATATATTTATATGCTAATTTATCTTTATTTAATGATTCAGAATGACCAATAAGCAAATATCCTCCAGGATTTGTTGCATGATAAAAGCGTTCTACCAAAGCGTCTTTTGTAGCTTGGTCAAAATAAATCATAACATTTCTACAAAAAATAACGTCAAATTTAATTTTAAACTGAATAGGACTCATCAGATTAAACGTTCTAAAAATAACATTAGATTTAATTTGAGGAGCTACCATATATTGCCCGTCTGGTGTTTTTCTAAAATATTCCGTTTTCCATTTATTAGGCACATTTTCTAAAGCAGATGGATCATATGTAGCATTTTGTGCATGTGATAAAACTCTTTGTGAAATATCTGTTGCTAAAACTCGCGTATCCCAAGCAGCAGCCTGTGCTCCGAAATAGTCTTTTAAAACCATAGAAATGGTATAAGGTTCTTCTCCGGAAGAACAACCTGCACTCCAAATACTTAGTACTTTATTTTTTTTCTGCTGAACAAGACGAGGCAGTATTGTATTTTTTAAAAAATCAAAATGGCTGGACTCTCTTAAAAAATAAGTATAATTTGTGGTCAATTTATTCAGCATCATATCAACAGCACTTTTGTCTGACGTTTTGATAATATGGTCTATATATGCAGAAAAACTAGCAAATCCCGCTGCTACAATGGTATTAGAAAGACGGCTTGTAATGAGCTGTCTTTTTTTTGATAAATCAATACCATAATTTTTTTGCACATATGAAACAAGTCTTAAAAAATCATTGTCTGTAATCGTAAGCATAGTCAATCTCCTATTTTTGCATAGTGCTATAGTCGTTTTAAACTATTACATAGATTCCTGAATCAACAATTCGCAATCAAGGAATAATATTACCATTTCTTTAGAAAGTGACATCATACCCTTTACAAGTTCTTGAGAACTGTTTGGAGGCATAGGAGAAATATTGCTTTCGTATACATCTACTACATGAGATACGGTATCTACAAAAATACCAATTGAAACAGAATTAATATCCAACACAATAATGCAGGACGACTCTGTATTTTCTAACATTGGCTTATGCATTCTTTCTCTAATGTCAATGATAGGAATAATCTGTCCTCTTAGATTAATAATTCCTTTGATAAAAGAAGGGACATGAGGCAGTACAGTGATAGTATAGTTTGTAATAATTTCAGAAACATATCCTGCATCTACTGCAAATGTCAGTCCGTCGGATAAAAAAGTAAGAAACTTTTTCGTATCTTCTTTAATTTCTACATTTAAGGCTTTGACTTTTTCTATATCCATTTCTTCGTTGAATTCATCGGTCATAAATTTAAGTCCTCCAATATTTTTTTGTTTTGGCAAGCAGTGGTTTAATACCCATAACTGTTTGCAGTATGATGAAGATTTGCAATGTCTAAAATAATACTGATATTACCATCGCCTAAAATAGTACAGCCTGCAATGCCGGAATTTTTAATATTATATGCGTTTAAATAAGTAGGAAGTGGTTTGACAACAACTTGTTGTTCTCCTAAAAGTTCATCTACAAATAAGCAGTAGGATTTCTCTCCTTCTTCTACCCAAACGAGAATGCCATCTTCCATATTTGTAATTTCTGTATCAATATTATATAAGCTGTGAACTCTAATGATAGGATAGAAGTTATCCATTCTTTTTACAATTTCTTGTCCTTGCGCATCATAAATAACTTCTTCGGAAGAAATTTTAAAAGATTGTCTGATATTTGTAATAGGAATGGTAAAGATGGATTTTCCAACAGAAACTTCCATACCGTCTACAATAGCCATTGTCAAAGGAATTTTCATTGTAGTACACATGCCTTTTCCCAGTTCGCTGGATATTGTTACAACGCCGCCAACCTTTTCAATATTTTTCTTTACAACGTCCATACCAACGCCGCGACCGGAATATTCTGTTACTTGTTCATTGGTAGAAAAGCCCGGCGCCATCAGAAGAGCCAGCACTTCTTTTTGAGAATATTCGCTTTCGGGTTTTGTCAAAATACCATTTCTTTTTGCTTTTTCCAGTACTTTGGTAGGATCCACTCCCTGACCGTCGTCTTGTATTGTAATAACAACTTCACTTCCGGTATGCTCTGCCGAAAGTATAATTTCGCCTTGAGGATTTTTGCCGGCATTGATTCTATCTTCTACATTTTCTTCAATACCATGGTCCATAGAGTTTCTAACCATGTGCATAATAGGGTCTGCAATATTATCAACAATCGTTTTGTCTACTTCCGTATCCTCTCCGATAATGGTCAAACGGACGTCTTTGTTAAGACTTTTTCCCATATCTCTTACAATACGATTCATTTTTTGAAATGCTCCCGCAACGGGAATCATACGAATAGACATAACAGTATCCTGCAATTCATCGGTTAGTTTTCTAAGCTGACGAGCAGATTTTGTAAAACTATCTAGTTTTAATCCCTGCAATTCGGGAGAAGATGTTACCATAGATTCTGTAATCACAAGCTCGCCCATCAAAGCCATCAGTTTATCCAGCTTAGAAAGATTTACACTAATTAAACTTTGTTTATTTGTACCGGTATGCATTGTATTGGTATTATGTTGTGCAGGCGTATTCGAAGGAGCCTGCTGCATAGACGCTTGTTCGGACTTTGGTGCTGCTTGTTGTTTTTTTTCTGCTTCAGTGTTGGGTTTTTCTGAAGTTTTTATGGCAACAGGCGGCATTAATACTTCATAAGATTGTACATTTCCGGAATTTTTAATTACATTGACGGCTTTTTCCAATGTTTCTTTTGTATCAAAACCTAAAAGAAACCCTTTTTCAATGATGGTTGCAGATGTTTCGGGATTCGTTTCCACATCAGGCGGATAAAATGTTAAGTTTTCATAAATGTCTTTTACTGCTGTTACTACCATAAAGGCACGCAAGTTTTCCATGCCGCAGCCTTCATCGAATATTATTTTTAAAAATGCCCCTGAACCATCATTGGGTAATTCAGTAGACATATTATTTTCAGCCTTTTTAGAAGATGATTCCGCTGCAACAACAGGGGTATCTTCGGATTTATTACTGATTTTATTTAAAAAGCTATTAACTTTTTCTACAAAACTGTCGACATTATTACTAAGCGGCTCGTTATTTTCAACTTTTTCTACTTCCGCACGCAGCATATCGGTAGAGAAAAACATTAAATCAAAAAGTTCTTTTTTATGTTCTTCATCAATGCTATCGATTGTGTTTTCACGAATGAAATAGAATAAGTCTTCAATACGATGTGCAATTGTCATCAAAGAAGAAAATTCCATCATAGCGGAAGAACCTTTAATGGTATGCATAATGCGGAAAATTTCGTTTACATCATCAGTAGTAAACGTACCCGCTTTTTCGGCTTCAAGAAGAACTTCATCGAGTTGTTCCAAAAGAGAATTTGTTTCAAAAAGATACATATCTAGCATATTTTCCATGCCGTTATCCATACTTACACCCCTTATATATTTTATTATCTAGTATCTATATCGGCAGATTATTACAAAAAATAATAGTATAAATTTTATAAAGTGCAGGTGAAAAAAGTGGCAGATTTATTAAAAGTGACAACTCCTTTGACAGGACAGGAAAATTCTACCAGAACAAATCCCATAAGAGAAAATGATCCGAATATACAAAATATAGTCAATCCTTCTAAAGTAATCCGCCCTGATGGAAGAGAGGGCGTTTCAGCGGATACACAAAGAAAAGCCCTGAATTATGAGTCGAATTATGAAACATTTATGCAAATGGTAAGAGATACGCCTGGTTTAACAAAAATGATTACAGAGTTGATTTATTCACGTATGGGAATTGTAGTAAGTTCTGGATTGGGAGAAAATTTTACACAAGAAATTGCAAATTTTATGGAAATGCTCAAAATGACAGAGGCAGAACTGGTTTATTTTTTAAAAAATCAAGCCGCTTCTGCTGTTAAGTTTAAAGGGGCTTTTTTTAATGTATTGCGACAAATATTGGAACAATCTTCTTCTGTAGATTTACGAACGTCTATATTAGACTTTTTAAAGCGTTATAACGATATGTCCGCAGGACCTCATCTGATGAATCAAATTATGCAGAATTTGCAAAATATTAGACAATCTATTCCAAGAAGTTATGGAGATACTCTTGCAGAATTGATGAGTAAGCTATATACTGGAAGTGAACCGGGAAACACATCTGCAAATGCTTCTGTATTGAAAAATGAAATTATTCCTTATTTGTCAAAGTATGTTAGCGCCACATATGACTTGGGTAAAGCAAGAGATTGGATGACAATGTTGACTCTAAATACGGCTAGATATGAAAATGGAGAAAAATCAGCTTTTTTACAAGCATTTTCACATCTAATGGGTTTTAGCAGCGTCAGAGAAAAGCTAGGAGATATTTCACCGGAACAGTTGGAAAAAATATTGGCAAATACAGAATTTGAAAGAGCAGCGCAACAATATACCCTTATGGATAAATTGACAGAAATACTGGAAAGAGGTATCAATGGTAAAGAAACAGGCTATGAAGCAAAGTCTGTATTTGCAAATATTATTAATTCTCTTTTGCTCAATGAAAGTGTCTATATGCCTTTACTGCATTTAATGATTCCGGCGGATATTGACGGAAAATTAATGTTTTCAGAAATGTGGATTGACCCAGACGACCGGTCTGAAGGTGGTACGCAAGAAGAAAAACAGACAAAATTATTCATTAAATTTGATATTAAAGACGTGGGATATTTTGAAATGATACTGCTTTCAAGAGGAGAAACTGTTGATATGCAGCTTTTTTATCCAGAAAGATTAGCCGTTCATAAAAAAATGATTCAAGAGGGAATCAGTAATATTATGGAACGAAATGGCATCCATTCTACGTCATTATATACAGATGTTTTACAAACGCCTAAAACAATTTCAGAAGTATTTCCTAAGCTATATGAAAGGATGAATGCAGTCAATGTCAGGATTTAATGATAAGTTAAATAAAAAGGCAGTAGCATTACGCTATGATATTGATAAGAATATTGCTCCTGTTATTGTAGCTTCCGGCGTGGGACATATGGCGGAAAAAATTATAGAAATTGCAGGAGAAAATCAAGTGCCCATTTATGAAGATACTTCTTTGACTACGATACTAACTCAATTAGAATTAGGCTCGGAAATACCGGAAGAACTTTATAAAGCTGTAGTTGATATTTATGTATATTTTTTGAGATTTGCCCCAGAAGATCAACAAGAAGCATGATTCATTGTGATTTAAAAACAGCTCTTTTTTAGGAGTTTATATATATTTTTGATGTAATATGATTTTTTATTTTGCAGGAGGTGTTACTTATGTCAGAAGAAAAATATTTAATTCTTTCTGAAAATGATATGGTATTGTGTGAAGCAGTTTTAGAAAAGAGCAGTGCAGATACAGTAGTTATGAAAGTGAAAGATTCTGTAAAAAGTTTAAAAGATCTGGAAATAGTAAAATTTCATAAAATGCAAAGTTATGCAGAAACTTATCAGGGACATATTTTAGATATATCAGGTCTTACTGTTACAATTAATAAAGTAGTCAATGTCAGTGCCCAAATGAGAAGCGAACTAAAAGTAAAGATCCGTTTTGAAACACATTTAACAAAAATAACCATGTTGGGAGAGGTAGAAAATCAAACTAGTGTTCCTGTTGTTTCAAGAGATATCAGCTGTGGAGGCATCTGTTTTTTGACCAAAACAGACTTAGATACGGAAAGTACTTATGAAATTGTGATTCCTATTACTTCAGAGCCCATATTAGCGGATTTAAAAATTGTTAGAAAAGAATTTATTCCGGAAGAGAATATGTTTATTTATGGCAGTAAATTTATAGATTTTAATGTTAATGGAGAGCGTATGTTAAGAGAAGCTGTATTCAAATTACAAATGCGTTATAGAAAAAGCATGGAGGAGAAAAAATAATGAAAAAAAAATTACAGAGTAAGGCAAAAAAAATATTGGCCATTGCTGCTGTAGCGTCTATGCTGGGAAGCCAGTTTGTGTTTGATAAAAGTTTATGGACGCAAGAAGTATACGCGGCAGGGTTTAACATGAATGGCAGCACATGGGCAGAACCTTATCTAAGAAGTTTGTATGAAAATGGCATTATGACTGGCGATACCAATGGTAATATGAACCCGGATAAGGATATTACAAGAGCTGAGTTTGTTACAATGCTCAATAAAGGAATGGGTTATCATGAAACAACAGGAAAAGTAAATTTTAGAGATATAAAGGGTACAGAATGGTATGCCAATGAAATTGATATTGCCGCAACACAAGGGTATTTTGTAGGAAATGGAAGAAATACTGCCGGAGCTTCCGATAACCTGACAAGAGAACAGGCAGTGGCATTTTTGACAAGAAATTTGAAATACGAAGAAGATGACAGAGTCAATACAGATTTTGTAGACGGCGTTGATTTTCCTACATGGAGTCGCGGCTCCATTAATGCAGCCACTGATAAAGGTGTGATAAAGGGGTATGAAGATGGCACATTTCGTCCCCAAAATAATATTACCAGAGCTGAAGCGGGCACATTGCTTTATAATGCCTTGGGAAAAATCATCAATGAATCCGGAGATTACAGTTATGGCACGCTCAACAGCAATGTAACCATATCAAAATCCGGTGTTACACTGCGTGATACAGTTATCAATGGAGATTTGTATATTACAGAAGGTGTAGAACTTGGTTATACCAATTTACAAAATGTGGTTGTAACAGGGCAGGTAATTATCAGCGGCGGCGGTGCAAGTAATATTGGAGCAAGCAGTATTATTTTTACAGATTCTACAGTAAATGAAATGATTATTGACGCGCCGGAAGATAAGCCGGTGTCTGTCAAAGTAGATGGAAATACACAAATTACAAATACAAAAGTAAAATCCAACGCTTATTTGGAAGAACTTTCAGATTTGGAAATCGGCTTTGACGACGTCGTTTTAGATGGTCCGGAGGATACAGAATTACATTTGATGGGAACATTTAACAAAGTGACTGTCAAAGGAGAAAAAAATAATTTGTATCTGGATTCTGGAGAAATCAATACGCTTGTTATTGATGAAACGGCAGTGGACAGCACTACCACATTAAATGAAGATACTTATGTATCAGAAGCGTTTATTGACGTCACAACAACAATTAATGGTACTGGCGATATTGGACAGGTGACAATCAATGCAGATGATGTTGTCATTTCAATGCTGCCTGATAGCATTATATTGCGTCCGGGATTTACAGCCACTATCAATGGTAAAGTTATGACAAGTAAAGATGCTGAAGAAGCTTCTTCTTTCCCAAGAATATTAAGCAAGTATCCCGAAATTGATGAAACCAACGCTACAGGCGCAAAAGTACTTGTAAAAACCAATAAACCGGGTACTATCTATTGGGCTGTAACAGAAGAAGACAGCGGTTCTGTTTCAAACGATGATTTATTAAAGCCAAATAGAAGGTCTGACATTATTAAATCAGGCAGTATCAATGTAGCACAGTCCAATACGGAATATACCATTACTGTCAGTGGACTTCAAAAAGATACAGAATATATTATCAGCGCTGCATTGGTAGATAGCAGAGATGATATGAGTACCAGAGAAAGAGAATCTTTTATTACAACAGACAATACGGCGCCGCAATATTTGTCCGGTTATCCCAAAATAACAGAATCCACAAACACTACAGTAACTGTTTCGGCTATTACCAATAAAGATTTAACGACTTATTGGGCATTGTTTCCAACAGGCAGTCTGGCTCCTACAGCGTCAGAAGTAAGAAGAGGAAAACTGAGCGGTCACTTAGCAAAGGGAACCATAAAAGATTGTAAGAAAAATATAGAATTTAATTTTGGTATTTCCGGTCTGGAGGAAAAACAGACATATGATTTATATATAGTAGGCAACGATGGTGAAAAAGACACCGCTCTTAAAAAACTTACGTTTACTACATCTGATAAAACAGCTCCGGAGTTTATGGAAGACTATCCAAAAACAAATAAATTAACAAAAAATTCTGTAGAAGTTCTTTATAAAATCAATGAAGATGCTACAGTATACTATCTTGCTATGGATAGAGGAGAAGATTTCCCTCCTCCACCGGTTGGTTCCACCACCATACCGCCTTTGGATTCCGATGAGGCAAAGCAGGCTATTATAAATGGCGCTACAGGCGTTTCAAAAGGCTCTAAGGCGGCAAAAATGGAAACAGAAGGAACATTGACAGTAAGCGGTTTGCAAGAAGAATTTACATACGACCTTTATATGGTGGCAGTAGATAAAGACGGCAATATGTCCGATGTAAAAAAACTGTTGATTAAAACATTGGATGCAGTACCTCCTACAGCAACACAGGAATTTACAGAAATGATGGATGAATATCCTACTGCTTCTACTGATGTGCGTATTGTCTTTAGCGAAGAAGTAAAGGTCATTGAAGAAAACGAATTTGTTGACCTTTCTGCCGAAAATTTAGGAAACCATATTACATTATATGACCTGACAACAGCAGAAAAGAAAGTAGTTAATATTGATTTTTCAAAAGCTATTGTAACATTGGAAGGCAGAAATACAGTTGTCACATTCCCATCACGTTCTATACCGATGAATAGCGGATCTAAATATCAATTTGAATTAAACAAAATTACAGATACTTCAAACAATAAAATGGAAGATAAGACGTTGCTGCCGGAATTTCAAACAGTGCCTTCTCTTGTATCGTTGGTACAGACTATTGCTCCACAAGAGTATGATGTAACATTTACTGCAACGCCTCAGTCTAACGATACAAATGATGAATTGCTTTATGATATGCTTATCTATTCCAATTCCAATATTACATTTGACTTGTATGAAAAGGGAGCAAATGATGAAGATTTTAAACTTTTAACAGGTGTAAGAGTGGATTTGGAAACAGGTCAGGAATTAGATTATGATGCACAAATTGATGCAAGCGATGGTGTAGACGGTGTAAATGGTATTTCATTGCATCATATTTTAGATAGAGTGATGCATAATGAGCCAAGTTATCTTTTTGAACGTTTTAATCAGTTAGAACCAAAAGAATATGCTATTAAAATTAGAAGTATTGATGGCAAGCCAGAAAGTGCAGGCTGGACTACATCTGTTGAAATTGGCATCAAATGTATAGTAGGATCCAGAACAACATTACAGCCTGTGGCAGGCGCTCCTTCAAAAGGTTTTGAAGACGCCATTGCAGCAGGCGCTTTGGAAGTGACAGATCCACAGCCATTTACTATGACAATACCTTTTACAGATACAGTTGTACCAAAATTTTTAGATGGCTATCCTATGCTGGATGAATTTCAAGTCAATGCGCCTGACCAATATCCTCAAAATTATGAATATGTATATGACGTATCTATTCATCCTCGTATAGCAACGGATAAAGAGGCTATGATGTATTACATGATAATACCTCGTGCCAATGCAGAAAACGCTACTATTACCTCGCAAGACGTATATTACGGTACAATCAATGGCGCAGGCGTTATAAAAGGAACTTATGAAATACCCAATGCCGAAATTGTTATGGACGATTTAGTAATAGAAGGTCTGACTCCGGATACAGAATATATTATGTATAGCGTACTGAAAGGAACACCTGCAGAACCTTCTCAGTTGTATATCAATCGATTTAAAACAAAGCCATTGGTACCGCCAAATATTCTTTCTATTGTTGTTACAAACCGTGCCAATGCAGAGGATTCTGTGATTATTGAAATTACAGTAGATAAAAATTCTGACTTGGACTATGTGGTATATCCTGCTGAAACAAGTACAAATGGATATGGTCCGGGTGAAGTAGATGCTGATATGATACGAAATGGTTATAATAACCCAGGTAATCCGCCTCATTTGTATTCTTCTGTGAAAAATATAGAAGTAGACCCTGAGGTAGGCAGTGTAACGATTGAGGTGGAAGTAACAGGCTTAAAACAAGAAACATATTACCGTCTTCATGCTGTGGCAAGGAACAATTTAGGAAATAGCAGTGTAACAGGCAGCGATTCGGAGGTAAAATGGTCTAATTCCTTTACGGCAAGAGATTTGACCCCTCCTACCATTACGGTTTCTTATTCTAATACGAGATTTGATTTAGATGCAGAAGGAAGCTATGGAAAAGGTTCTTGTAATGGTGTTGTTACAGTAGAATCAAACGATGCTTTGTACTATATCGGAGCAGATGGTTCTATCAACCCATTAACAGAAGAAGTCTTATTGAATAACTTAGAAGTTTCTCCAAACAGAAATGCATTTGATGATTTGCGTGCAAGATATGTATTAAAGGATACTGTTGTGAGTATGCCAAAAGAAATAGATGCAAGGGCAGATGCACGACCAGGTATTACCAGATTCTCGCTAAATTATACAAGCGCTCCTGTACCTACAACCATTACTTTCCCATATACTCTTTGTGATATCAATGGCAACCAAATAGGTAGATTACATTTGGTTATGTCAGATGGAGTAGAGTATAGACCGGATGGTACTGTATTATATGACAGGTATCCTGTTTGGAATGAAATCGGATTGGATAAACGATATGTACAAATTATTCGTCCGGGTGGTATGGTAGATGGTCCACAACAACCAACACCATAATAATGATTGATCAAAAGAACACCTTTTTTATAAAGGTGTTCTTTTTTTGTACTAAATATGATATACTACTGCAAAAAAAGGAGGAAGCAGTTGTGACAATAGAAGAACAAATTTATGAATTTGCAAAAAAAAGACATTTAGAAGCAGGCATTACAACAGCAGAGCCTTTTTCACAACTGTATCCGGTATTATCTCAAAAGGCAAAAGAATTGGAAGGCTTTGTAGAAAAAGACATTAATAAAAGAATTGACCCAAAATTGACTATGAAAGATGCAAAAAGTATCATTGTGTTGGCAATGGGCTATGGCTATCGAAAAAAGAAAGCGATATGCCAAAGTACTTTGACAGGAGAATTTTCTATAGCCGCAGTAGCAACAGATTATCATACACTTTTAAAAGCGCATTTAAAGGAATTGGCATTTTATTTGGAGCAAAAAATACCCGATTTTAAAGCAATGGCATTTGTAGATACAGGACCGCTTGTAGATAGGGCAGTGGCTATTCGTGCCGGATTAGGATGGCTTGGCAAAAATGGGTCTGTGCATACGTCTAAATTTGGCTCTCTTGCCTTTTTTGGATATTTGTTGACTAATTTATCATTGGAACAAAAAAATGCTGTCATAGGCAGCTGTAACGCCTGTCAATGCTGTATAGACAACTGCCCTACAGGAGCTTTGTCGAAAAATATGTTTCACATG
Source organism: Candidatus Coprocola pullicola (assembly GCA_018715395.1). Classification (GTDB taxonomy): domain Bacteria; phylum Bacillota; class Clostridia; order Lachnospirales; family Anaerotignaceae; genus Coprocola; species Coprocola pullicola. The sequence goes on from DVLQ01000045.1 coordinate 27,036, forward strand.
AAAAAATGTATTTCTTATCTGACACAAACAAAAACCATTTTACCCATAGAAATGATGAAAACAATGGGAAATCAGCTTTATGGCTGCGATATTTGTCAAGTAGTTTGTCCCAAAAATCAAAAGGCATTGTCTTCTTTTACAGAAGTGGAAACGACTTTTTCATTGGAAGCGTTACTGCATTGCTCTAATAAAATATTTTCAGAAAAAATCGGAAAAACTGCCAGTGGCTGGAGAGGAAAAAAAATATTGCAAAGAAATGCCCTTATTGCTTTAGCAAACAGTAAAAGCAAACAAGCTCTTCCTCTTTTGGAGGAAGCTTTGCAAGATAAAAGACCTCTTATTCGTCAAACAGCAGTCAGAGCAATTTTTATTTTGCAACAGCCGGAAGGCGTTTTGTTATTGGAAAAGGCAGAAAAAACAGAACAAGAATATGACATATTACAAGAGATACAGCACATAAAAAATCAATTAAAGGCGGGAGAATAAAATGGGGTATTGGAATACAAGAGGATTAAGGGGCAGTAGTCTGGAGGAGTTAATCAATTTTACGAATGATTTTTATAGACAAAAAGGTTTGGCATTGCTGCAAAAAATCCCTACGCCCATTACGCCCATACAAGTGGATAATCAAAAAAGAATTATTAAATTGGCTTATTTTGATAAACAAAGTACAGTAGACTATATGGGAGTTGTACAAGGCATTCCCATTTGTTTTGACGCGAAAGAAACATCGTTAAAAAGCCTTCCCATACAAAATATACATCCCCATCAAATACAGTTTATGGCGGATTTTCAAAAACAAAAAGGAATCTCTTTTTTGTTGGTACATTTTTCAACCACCGATGATTTTTATTTTCTTCCTTTTGAAACATTGCTATACTATTGGGAGCAATCTCAAAAGGGCGGAAGAAAATCCATTCCTTACAATGCTTTTCAAAAACAATATCAAATTCAGCAAAAAGGCGGAATATTACGATATTTAGAAGCCATTAATACCTATTTGTCAGAAAAGGAATAATATGGAATAAAAAAGGTCATGCTTTCTAAAAAGGGGGAAATCTCTATGAAAAACATGGTTTTTTTATATTGTATGATGTTGCTTTTGACAGGGTGTTCACAAAAAATACAGCAAAAATCGGTCATTGCAGAAATACCAATGCAAGAAATAAACGTATATTATGAATATAACAAAAGACCAAAAAGCACTTTTGAGCCTGAAAACAGCTCTCTTTTGTTAGGGGCTTTTATAAAAGAGGATAAAACAATAGAAAGTATAGAGGATTTTGAAAAGATAACAGAAAAAAGCCACCAAATATATGGTTTTACCGCTACTTTAACAGAACAATTTCCTATGACAGATATATTGGAGTGTTATGTAAAAGAAAAAATACCTCTTTTGGCATTGTATCCGCCAGACAGAAATCATCCCTTTCAAGAAAAATGGCTGGAACAAGCCGCAGAAAAAATAAGTCAGTATCGTATTCCTGTTTTGATTGATTTTTATCCCAATGGTGCCGACTATGGCAGTGGAGAAGATTATAAGGCATATTATCAAAAAGCAAGAGAGATTTTTAGAAAAAAAGCTCCCAATACTGTTTTTATATGGAGCATGAGCACAGACGATTTAAACACATGGCAGAAGTATTATCCAGAAGATGTGGATTGGATAGGGCTTTGTGTGTACGAAAATGGTGGAGAACAAGGAAAAAACGTGTCAGAGATTATACAACAGTGGTATAAAATATTTCAAAAAGAAAAGCCTTTGTTATTGTCGCAGGTAGGCATTTCCCATTATTCTGATAAAGATGCAAAGTATACAGAACAGCAAGCCAGTCAAGAAATCACAAGGCTTTATGAGAGTTTGAGGCAATATCCTCAAATCAAAGCAGTTGTATACAGAAGCATTGATTTTACCAATCAAAAAATAAAAGCAATTCAAGGAGAAAATTATACTATTACACAAAATCAAAAGGTATTGACTGCGTATCAAAATGCCATACAAACAAGCAGGCAATGTCAGAGAAATTGGTATAAAAGTTTTTTGAAAGCATACCAACAAGCGGATATCTTCTATTTGTCAGAAAATGCTGTGGTAGAAGAAATGCAAACGCAGATAGCCAATACACAAGATTTTATTTTTATCCATGGAGAAAAATATATTCCGGCAGATAAAATCATAGGATATGACTACCGTATACAAAATGACGCCGTATTTTTCTATAAACAATAGCTCGAAACAGTTGTAGAAATAGTTTGTCTGTGTTAACATATGTTAGAAAATAGATATTTGATATAAAAAAATAAGGGGGATAGAGAGTATGTTAAAACGCTCTGTGATAGAAAATATATTGACAGCAGCATTAGAACAAGGAGCAGATTTCGGAGAAATTTATATAGAACAAACAGAAAAAAACACGATATCTATGGTAAACAGTAAAGTGGAAACGGCATTATCCGGAAAAGATAAAGGCGTAGGAATTCGCTTGTTTTATGCAAATCAAGCAATTTATGTCTATACAAATGATCTGGAAGAAAAAAATTTGATTCAAACAGCAAAAACAGCCGCATTGGCTATGAAGGGAAATGGGAAAGAAAATGTACTGGATTTTACAAATCCGTCAAAAACAAATTATAATCCTATTCAAAAAATGCCTGAAACCATTTCAAAAAAAGAAAAAATAACATTGATGAAAAGTACTTCTGAGGCGGCATTTTCTTATAGTTCTCTGATTTCTCAAACAAGATTAGGCTATCAAGATATTGTGCAGGAGGTTTTGATTGCCAATACAAGGGGAGTGTGGGCGGAAGATAAGCGTGTGCGTACTCGTATGACAGTAGAATCTATCGCCTCTTCTCAGACAGAAAAACAAAGCGGCTATTTTGGTCCCGGAGCTTCCATGGGATTTGAGCTGTTTGATAAAATTGATATGCAAGCGGTGGCAAAAGACGCCTCTCGTATGGCTGTTACCATGTTAAAAGCCGATTTATGCCCCAGTAAAAAGATGTCGGTAGTCATTGAAAACGGTTTTGGAGGAGTCATTTTTCATGAAGCCTGTGGACATGGTTTGGAGGCGACGGCAGTTGCAAGAAATGCCTCTGTATTTGCAGGAAAATTGGGACAAAAAATTGCCTCCGGCATTGTGACGGCAATAGACGACGGTACCATTAAAAATGCTTGGGGTTCTGCCAATATAGATGATGAGGGAACGCCTACAAGAAAAAATTTGCTTATTGAAAATGGAATACTAAAATCTTATTTGATTGATACGCTAAATGGTCAGAAAATGGGTATGGCTTCTACCGGTTCTGCAAGGAGAGAAAGCTATCGTTATGCCCCAACTTCCCGTATGACCAATACCTACATTGCACCAGGTACTACAAAACCCGAGGATATCATTGCAGATACGGAATATGGTTTGTATGCAAAACATATGGGAGGCGGTAGTGTGGATCCGGCAACAGGAGTTTTTAATTTTGCAGTATTAGAAGGATATATGATACGCAATGGTAAAATTGCAGAGCCTGTCAGGGGTGCGACTTTGATTGGAAAAGGAAATGAAATTTTAATGAGAATTGATAAAGTAGGCACAAATTTAAAAAGCGCGCAAGGTATGTGTGGCAGTATCAGCGGCGCTGTTCCTACAAATGTAGGACAGCCTATGATTCGTGTCAGTGAAATTACAGTAGGAGGAAGGGGGTAAGCGCTTTGCAAAGAGAAGCATTCCAAAAAGAATTGCTCCAAAGAGCATTAAAAGAAGGCTTTACAGACTGTGAAATATATTATGAAGCTACAAAAACATTTGAAGTTTTGGTATTAGAAGGAGAGATTTCTCAATATGAAACAAGCAGTCAAATTGGTATTTGTTTTAGAGGAGTTTATCAAAATAAAATGGGTTATGCTTATGCAACAGCGTTAGAAGAAGATACCGTAAACTATTGTTTGCACCAGGCAAAAGAAAATGCTAAAATCATAGAAGAAGCGGAAAAAGAAATGATTTTTGAGGGAAGTTCTTTTTATCCCGAAATGGATAATTATAATCCGGCACTGGAAAAGCTTTCTCCAAAAGAAAAAATGGCTGCGGCAAAGGCAATGGAGCAGGGAGCATTGCAGGAATATGACCAAGTTTCTATTGATTATTGTGTATTACGAACAATGGAAAAAACTATTGCCATAGCAAACAGCAAAGGGCTTTCTCTTTTTCATAGAAAAAATGGTATTGCGGCGTCTGTCAGCACCATTGCGCAGCAAAACGGAGACGTCAAAACAGGCTCAGAAGATTGGAGAAGTAATGACTGGAGCGCATTTTCTCCAAAAGAAATTGGAAGACGGGCAGGGCAAAAGGCAGTCAGTCATTTAGGAGCATATAGCTTGGAATCGGGAGAATATAAAGTACTTTTGGAAAACCATGTGGCTGCGGAGCTTTTAGCAGTATTTGCAGGAGTTTTTTATGGAGAAAATGTACAAAAAGGATTTTCTCTTTTGAAAGGAAAATTAAAAGAAAAAATAGCTTCTTCCAAAGTGACATTAAAAGACGATGGACTTTTGGAAAAAGCTACTGGTTCTGTGCCGTTTGACAGTGAAGGCGTGGCGGTAAGAAACAAAGTTTTGATAGAAAATGGCAGACTGGAATCTTTTTTATACAATTTGAAATCTGCTGCGAAAGATCATACAACATCTACAGGAAACGGTTTTAAAGGAAGCTATAAAGATACAGTCAAAACAAGATGTACCAATCTGTATATACAGCCCGGTGGAAAAACACCGAGAACATTGATGGCACAGTTAGGGGAGGGGCTGCTTATTACAGATATTACAGGACTGCATGCCGGTGCAAATGCTATTTCGGGAGATTTTTCACTTTCGGCAGAGGGCTTTTGGATAGAAAGAGGACAGATAGTACGCTCTGTAGAGCAAATTACAATAGGAGGAAATTTTTATACCATGTTAAAATCTATTGAAGAAGTAGGAAATGATTTGAAATTTATTGCGCCTGGCGCAAATGGTACCATGGGCGCTCCTATGCTGATGATAAAGCGTCTTTCTGTAGCAGGTATTTAAATATAGAAAAGAAATCAGAACAAGGGGATTTGCATGGAAGTAATCAAGGAATGGTTAAAAACCATATTATATGCTTGCATTATCGTTTTGATACTTTATTTTTTTGCATGGCCTGTTACAATAGAGGGAGAATCAATGGAGCCGACCTTTTCAGATGGAGATAAAGTTGTGACCTCTCGCGTACTGACGATGATAGAAAAATATGAAGTTGGCGATATTGTTGTATTTCATATGGCAGATAATGATGGACAAAGAGATGTGATAAAAAGAGTCATTGGTGTGGCAGGAGATAAAATAGATATTAAAGACGGTATGGTGTATCGCAATGACTTACCTCTAGCGGAAGAATATGTAAATGGAGTGACACAAGGAGACATATCTGTGATAGTACCTGAAAAAAGTTTATTTGTGTTGGGAGATAACAGAGGATATAGCTATGACAGCCGCATGATAGGTTGTATTTCCCAAAAAGACTTGAAAGGAAAAGTAATATTTCGCTGGTATCCTTTTTACCATATGGGAAAATTTTAAAAAAGATACAAAATGTTAGACTCTAATGTTCTAACGTTTTGTATCTTTTTTTTGGTACACCATTTCTACTATGTCATTATGTTTTTTTACAGAAAGAAGATGCAGTTTTTTGGGGAAAATATTTCCTTGAAAAAGTGCAATTCCCCCTCCTAATAATATAGGCATAACAAAAATATGATATTGATCAATACTGTCATTTTTAATAAGGCTGTGTGCTAATACAGCGCCGCCGCAAACCCAAATATGTTCCCCTTTTTGTTTTTTTAAATTAGAAACAAAATCGCATATATTTTCGTTACAAAATGTGACTTGGTTTGTATTTTGTAATTTTTTGTGAGTAAAAACATAACATTTTTTTCCTGCATAGGGCCATGTATGCGCAGAAAGCTCTGTTATAATTTGATCATATGTTTTTTTGCCCATTAGGATAGTGTCTATGGTTTTCAAAAAAGCAGAATATCCGTAATCATATTGTGTACTGCTTTGTTCTGCCAGCCAGTCTACAGAACCATTTTTATCTGCAATGTAACCATCTAAACTCATAGAAATATAAATAATGACTTTTCTTTTCATTTTTTCCTCCCAAAATGACTTTTTTATTATTTTAATCAGACTGATAGAAAATGACAAGGGAAAATATTGTATTTTCTGTATATTATTTCTTTCTCTAAACAGACGATAATATAAGAAAGGAGCAAACGCGTGATAAATGAGAAAGGAGATTGTGCCTATGAAAATTGAATCAAGTGTAGTCAATATGCAGTCTGATAGGAAGTATGTTTCTGTAGAACAGCAAATACGAGAAGAAAAGTTAGAGTATGTTACCACAGATAAAGCTTCTTTGTCTGATACTGTAAAGGCTATGATACAAGAGCAATCCAATATTGCTCAAACAGCAAAAGCAAGTGTTTCATTAGAAGATGAATGGTCCATGAAAATAAAATTATTGGAAAAAATGCTTGCTGTATTATCTAAAGCTTCAGCAGGAAATTTTAATAGTTTGTTGGAGTTATTAGATGGGAGTACAGAAATTGGTTTTGAAAATACAACAGCAGTGCCTGCTGTGGGGAAATGGGTAAAAAGTGTAAAAACGTCTGCTTTTTTTGCAGAACAAGAGCATACTACATTTTCAACAGTAGGCGCTGCAAAAACAGAAGACGGCAGAATCATTAATTTTAATATTGATTTGCAAATGTCTAGAGAATTTGCCGCACAAGTTAGTACACAATGGCAGGAAGACATTGTGTTTACAGACCCTCTTGTGATTAATTTAAAGGGAAATAACGCAGAGCTAACAGACCAAAAATTTTTATTTGATATTGATGGAGATGGTACAAAGGAAAGTATTTCCAAGCTGCAATCGGGAAGTGGTTATTTGGCATATGACAAAAATGGCAATGGTATCATTGATAATGGCAACGAGCTTTTTGGTGCAAAAACAGGAAATGGTTTTGCAGAATTATCTGCATATGATGCTGACGGAAATGGATGGATAGATGAAAACGACCCTATATTTGAAAAATTAAAAATATGGACGCAAGATGCTTGCGGCAATACAAAACTCATCGGATTAGCTGATGCAGATGTGGGAGCAATTTATTTAGGAAATGTTTCTACAGATTTTACATTGGAGTCAGAGGGGAATGTTCACGGAAAAATACGCAATACAGGATTTTATTTGAAAGAGAGCGGTGGATCTGGCACAGTACAACATGTGGATGTTGCTGTTTAATGTAAAATTATAACCGAATATTAGGTATCAAATTTTACATAATGCATTTTATATGACTGCTATAATGCATAGTTACAATAAATAAAATAGTGAAGAAAATATGTTATGGTCATTTCCATATTTGATTTACACAATCATTATATGATTGCAATATAGAATTTTAAAGTGTAGTGTTAAATTGTCTGCAATGTATGACAACTATTTTCTGATATTCTTATTTTTAAAGCTTTTGGAACAAAACATTATATTTTTTACCCCCAGTCAAACTGGGGGTCTTGTTGTATGCAGAAAACCACGCAATTGTGGCATGGTTTTATAGAGCCTTCCCATGATGAGTAGGAAATGAAAGTTTCCTTCTATTATTATAAAATTATAGTACGCTAACTGCAAGAAATGAAAGAAGATACATTAACAATAGACCTTAATGACATAAATAAATTATTGTATATAAGTTGAAATGCAAAATATTGTATTTGCATGGAAATACAGAAGTATGGCGTTTTTATAAAGAGAAGAAAACAAAAGCAGAAAAAATTATATCAGTGTAAAGGTGTAAAAAATAGAAGTAAAAGTATACACCAAACATATGCATATGCCAATAGAGATACCACCGAAAAGGAATATCTGGATTTATGGAATATATCAAAAGTAATAGTACAACTATGTTGTATAAACAATGTGGAAAATGAAAGTAAAAATATAAAAGAAAAAAATTTTGGTGTATCAATATAGTGATCAAAAATGAGAGTCGAATTGTAGAATATATCTGAAAGAAGTTATAAGAAGATATTCTGAATAGCTGATTATAGGAAAGATTCCACCATTTATGGGTTGCCAGTAAAGATTGTATGCAGTTGGCAAGCGGTTTGTGCATTATGTAAAGAAATAAAATACTATGTCCTATGAAAAAAACCCCCGGCTTTGCCGAGGGATACGTATAAAATTTGTTTGAAAAATAATTAAGCAGGAATTTTCTTTAATATCAGAAGTTTTTGATTTGGATAAATAAGATCAGGATTTTCAATATCATTTAACAAAAGAATATCTTCCATTGTAGTATTATATTCTTTTGCAATACTCCATAAACTATCCCCTTTTTTTACAACATATATAATCGCGCTGGCTCCATATGGAGCTACTGTACCAGATTCATCAAAATCAATTTCTGTAATGATTTCTCCCTCTTTTTCTTCTGATACAATGGTTTCCAAGTTTAGAGTAGCTCTTGCTTCAATTTCATTTCCGGAAAGCATGTTAGCAGTAACATCTTCTACAGAAGCGGTGACATGGGCTTGTGTATCCGGTCTGGTGCCTTTGATTTCAATTTCTTGAGAAAAAGGGATGCTTTGGGTTACAACACTGATAGGAGAAGCGTCATTTTCCCCTATATACAGCACTTCTAATGTTACAACACCTTGTACCTCCACTTTATCCTCCATAGGCGTCACATCATCTACTATCACATCAGCCCATACCTTTTCTATCTGCATAATAGGCGTTGCAGTATCTTCTAATACTATAGTTTCTTTTAATGAAAACTGATTTTTATTGGCGCCAATGGCATTTGGATAATGTATGGTTTCTCTTTGTATAGCAAGAGGTTTGTTGGGATAATAGGCGTCTTCTATGAACTCCATTTCTTGACTATCCATTACTTTTATGTTTGAACCAATTGTAATTTCTGTATTTAGTATACGGTCTTCTCCATCCTCGTCCGCCATAGGCTGGATATCTTTTTGTTCAATCTGCAAATCTGCTGTGGCAAACATTTTTGATGTAATATCATTTCCATCAATATAGCCGTTAAAGGGGATTTCATGTTCTACAACCTCCAATATGCTTTCATCTGTATCCCCCACATATAATGTGCAAAGTTTGATGTTTCCTCTTACCAATACTCTTCCTTCCATAGGGCGGATATCTTTATCTGTAATTATAGCATCTGTCTGCAAAATTTCTCCAATATTTGGTTTATTAGATGGAATGACAAGTTCTTCTTTGACAACAAATTTTTCCTTTTTGTTTTCTACAGTAGAATTTACTTTCATAGCGCCTTTTTTTGTCTGCAATTGAGGCATATCGTTTATCGCTTCTATCATTTCTCCTTCATAAGCGGTAGTGGCTTGCGCTGTTACAGTAATCACTGCTTTTATATTTATTTTTCTATCATTTAGCAATTTGCAGTCCAAATGATTTAATACAGCAGAAAGGGTAATATCTGCATTTTGGTCGATGCCGTCAATATGTATAATATCTTCAATAGGCAAAGACGCCTCCATACCGTTGATGGGTTTCATACTTTTTTTACCTTGATACAATATAGAGAGCAACAATTCTCCTGAAAAGTTCACTCTGTCCTCATTTCCTTTTGCTTCTTGAAGCTGTACGACACCATGGCAGCGGAGTATCTGCTCGATATCCGGTTTACTGTCTGGAACAATCACGTCGCCTTCTAATAATATTTGTGCAGACTCTTTTCCAGCTTGCCGGTCAAGGGTAATTTTCTTTTTTTCTAATTCCCAAGACATACAAAAAGCCTCCTTTACCTTTGTCTATGGTGATACTATATGATAAAAAAACAAAAAGTATGCCTTTGATTTTATACAGATAAGAACGGATTTTTTGTTTTTAGATATAATCACAATGACTTTTGTATCAAGAAATGCTACAATAAAAGAAATTTGATAAAAGAAGTTTGTTTGCATAAAATACAATATTGTATTTTTAAGGAGAGAGGATTATGGCATATTACAAAGTATTATTAGCTGATGATGAAAGAGAAATTAGGCAAGGTATTATTCAAAAAATAGATTGGAAAGCAAATGGTTTTGTATTAGCCGGAGATGCTTCCAATGGCAGAGAAGCATTGGAACTGGCAGAAAAAATACAGCCCCATGTTGTTATGACAGACATTAAAATGCCTTTTATGAGCGGTTTGGAATTGGGTCAAAAACTAGCAATGCAAATGCCTTTGACAAAACTGGTGCTTTTTTCCGGATTTGACGACTTTGAATATGCAAAGCAAGCCATTCAAATCAATGCTTCAGAATATATATTAAAGCCTGTGGATTCCAAAGAAGTAACAATATTGCTGCAAAAACTCAAAAAACAGCTTGACTGTGAAATGAAAGAAAGAAGAGATGTAGAGATATTACGTCAAAATTATATACAAAGCCTGCCTATATTACGTCAGCAGTTTTTTTCCAGTTTGGTAGAAGGCAGTTTTTCTGAAGAAAGGATATGGGAATTGGCAAAACAATATGAAATTGATTTGAGGGCAAATTGCTGGGCTGTAACAGTCATTAGAGGAGATACAAAAGAAAATGGCGGCAAAGGCTCTTTGTCAGGGCAGGCCGAGCTGGTTCCATTATCTTTACAGCAGATTGTATCTGAAAATTTAGCAAGGCTGTATCGAACAATCAATTTTTTATATAACGATGCGTTGATTATCATATCTTTGTTTGAAAAAAAAGAAGAGGTTTTGGGTTATGTGGGAGCTATGAATCGTATTTGCGATATGGCCAGAGATGTTTTAGAGCTTTCTGTAACAGCCGGTATAGGCTCTGTTTGCCATAAGCTATCTCATTTGCAGTATTCTTTTGAAGGAGCTGTAAATGCTTTGGAGTATCGAATGCTTTTAGATGAAAGCGCCATTTTTATTGATGATGTAGAACCAAACAAAAAAGCAGTACAACTGGATGAATCAGAACAAAAGGCCTTGATTAGCGCTATTAAGCTAGATACGGCTGAAAAAATAGAAAAGACAGTTCATCATATGATTGATTATTTTAAACAAGCTAATACGGCTATGAACCAATATCAAATTTATATGACAGAGTTATTTTCAGAATTATTTAAAATTGTCAGAGCTTATCAACTGGATATAGAAGAAATATTTGGAACAGATTTTAAAGGCTATTTTTCTATGCAGGATTATGAATCTTTGGAGGGTTTAAAAAAATGGCTGACAGATGTTTGCATCAAAATGAGTGGACGAATTAAAAGAGAAAGATTGGATTCTACAAAGATATTAGCAGAAAAAGCAAAAGAATTTGTGCAGAAAAATTATGGTAACAGCGACGTTTCTGTGGAAATGCTTTGCAGTTATTTACATGTAAGTCCGGCTTATTTTTCTACCATATTTAAAAAAGAAACAGGCTCTAGCTTTATTAGCTATTTAACAGATGTTCGTATGGAAGAAGCGGTCAAATTACTCAATACCACAGATGATAAAACATATATCATTTCTGCAAAGGTGGGATATACAGAGCCAAATTATTTTAGCTATGTTTTTAAAAAGCATTTTGGGGTTTCTCCTTCTAAATATCGAAATGGAAAATAAAGGAGGAAAATAATGCAAGAAAATATCAAAAAATGGATACAATATTTTAGAAAAAGAGATATTCGTTTTGTAATCTCCATTTGTTTTACACTGATTGCTGTTTGTGGCAGCGTATTTATTGGTATGTCTTTATTTTTTCGATTTTCTGCAGCAAACGAAGCAGCTTTGGAAGAAAATAATAAAAGAATTGTCAATCAAGTCAACATGAGTTTAGACGGATATCTTAGAAATTTGATGAAAGTTTCCGATACCATGCGATATCGTGTGTTAAGAGATTGTGATATTGTCAAAGATAGTTTTAACAGTGACATGAATTTGCTTTACGAGGCAAATCGAGAAAGCATTGTCAGCATTGCAGTGTTTGATAAAGAGGGACAGCTTATAGACGCCACTCCTTTAGCAAAATTGAAAAAAACAGCACAGCCAAAAAAAGAAGATTGGTTTTATCAAGCCCAAACAAAAATAGAAAATATACATTTTTCAACGCCTCATGTGCAAAACTTGTTTGAAGACATAGAGTATAAATATAAATGGGTAGTTTCTTTGAGCCGTTCGGTGGAGCTGATGACAGAAGGAAAAACGGAAACAGGCGTATTGCTGGTAGATATTAATTTTAGCGGTATTGAACAAATATTTAAAAATATTGATTTGGGAAAATCCGGCTATGTTTATCTGATGAGCAATGATGGAGAAATTATATATCATCCAAGGCAACAACTGATTTATTCCAATTTGGAAAAAGAAAATAATAAAAAAGCTACAGCATATGAAGATGGCAGTCATGTGGAACGATTTGAAGGAGAAAAAAGGCTTGTTACAGTCAAAACAGTGGGCTATACCGGATGGAAGATAGTAGGAGTATCTCCTATGATGGAAAGTCTGCAAAATAATTTTCAAATTCGTATGTTTGTATTAATTTTATTTTTGTTTACCATATTTCTTTTATTGATTGCAAATACTTTTGTTTCTTCTAAAATTGCAGACCCTATTATGGAATTGGAAAAGTCTGTAAAAAAGTTAGAGCAGGGATATTTAGATACGCCTATTGCCATAGGCGGGTCTTATGAAATTCGTCATTTAGGAGAAGCAATCAAATCTATGGCAGAGCAGATGAGAAAACTCATGAACGATATTGTTACAGAGCAGGAGTCAAAAAGAAAAAGCGAATTTGACGCTTTGCAAAGTCAAATTAATCCACATTTTTTATATAACACATTGGATTCTATTGTGTGGATGATAGAAAATGAAAGATATCAAGAAGCCATTGTTATGGTAACTTCATTAGCTAGCTTTTTTAGAGTGGGGCTAAGCAAAGGCAAAAACATCATTCCTCTGCAAGATGAGTTAAACCATGCCGGAAGTTATATTACCATACAGCATATGCGTTTTCGAGATAAATTTACATTTAATATCAATGTAGAAAAAGGCATTTTACATATGGCAACCATTAAATTGATTATACAACCGTTGTTGGAAAATGCGGTATATCATGGTGTGGAGTTTATGGATGGAGATGGAGAGATTGAAGTCAATGCTTATTCCAAAAACGGCAGTCTTTACATTGATGTAGTGGATAATGGAATGGGGATTCCGGAAGAAGAAATAGGCGGGCTTTTAAAAAGAGATGTGGCTCATAGGGGAAAAGGAAGTGGAATAGGGTTGAGAAATGTCCATGAAAGGATACAGCTTTATTTTGGAGAAGCTTATGGGCTGACTATACTGAGTGAAGCGGATGTGGGCACCACTGTAAGAATCCACTTGCCTTTGATTTCTTATGAAAGCGCCGAAAAATGGGGGGAGGAAAAAGCTTGAAAATAAAAAATATATTTTATACATTTTCTGTCGTGATGCTCTTTTTTGGAATGGTATATTTTATCTCTTTTGATATAACAGAACAGCCTACGCAGTCTGTATATACCAAAATTTCTGTCATTACCAGAGAAACCAACAGCGATTGTATTGTAAATTTACAGCAGGGCATTGAACAGGCTGAATTGGATTTGGATGTAGAAATCAGTCTTGTCACACTTACAGAGCAAAATAATGCGCAGGAACAACAAAATCTGATACAAAGAGAACTAAATAGCGGCGCACAAGCTATTGTGATTACACCAATAGATGATGAAGCATTATCCAAAACAATAGAAGAAACTGCTAAAAAAATTCCTATTATTGCTATGGGAAGCACCATAAAAAATGGTATTTCTGATAGTGTTTTGGGACAAGATGAAAAAATGGGGCAAGAATTGGGCAGACGTATTTTTTATAAGGGCATTTTTGATAAAAAAATATTGATATTACAAAGCAGCCAGAATTGTGATGCCATACAGAAAAGAGAAAAGGGATTGCATTCTGTATTAGAGAAAAGGGCAGAAAGTATTGTTACAAAGCCTGTTACACTTTCAGCAGATACTTCTCAATACTTAGAAACAATTATTTATGAAACTCAGCCCGATATTATTGTGGCATTGGAACCGACTATATTGGATATTACAGCAGAAACAATACAAAATATGCAAAAAAAACATATCGCCATATATGGATTTGGTATGACCACAAAAACACCTTCTTATATTGAAAAAAACATGATTACAACAGCTGTAATACAAAATGATTTTAATTTAGGTTATTTAAGTATACGAAGCGCTATGCAGGCATTGGGAAAAATAGAAAATAAACAGCAAGGAGAAATCGATTATGCTCTTGTAAATGGCTACAATATGTATACAAAAGAAAACCAAAGATTATTATTTCCTTTTGTAAGATAAGGGAGGGGATAAATATGCATGGAAAAATTGTTAAAATTTTTATGATATTTTTCATCCTTGTTTTATGTTTTCAAACAGGTTGTCAAAAACATACAACACAATTACAAAAAAATATTGTGCCTGAAATAAAACTGGGAGTAGCTATTTATAAAAGAGATGACACTTTTATTGCGATGCTTATATCAAATCTGGAAGAAGAAATCAAAAAAGGGCAACAGCAAAAAAATATAAAAATTACTATGAATACAGTAGACGCCAAAGGAAGTCAAACTGTACAAAATGACCAGATTGACAAATTGATAGAACAGGGCTGTGATGTACTTTGCGTCAATTTGGTGGATCGAACAGTGGCTTCTGCTGTGATTGATAAAGCTAAAGCAGCAAATATTCCAGTTATTTTTTTTAACAGAGAGCCTGTAGCAGAAGACTTACAAAGATGGGATAAAGTTTATTATGTAGGAGCAGAGGCTAGTAAAAGCGGATATTTGCAGGGGCAGATTGTAGTAGAGGCTTATCAAGAAAATCCGCATACCATAGATAAAAATGGAGACGGCAAAGTACAATATGTTGTTTTAGAAGGAGAACAGGGACATCAAGATGCTCTTTTAAGAACAGAATATGCTGTAAAGACTATTACAGATGCAGGTATACAGATGGAGAAACTGGCCGGGGATACTGCAAACTGGCATAGAAGTCAAGCGGCTACCAAAATGACTCAGTGGCTGCAAGTGTATGGAGATAAAATAGAATTGGTATTGTCAAATAATGACGATATGGCTATTGGAGCTATTGACGCTTATGAAGGTGCCTCAAAACCATTACCTGCTGTTGTAGGTATTGATGCAACGACATTGGCAATCGAAGCGCTCAAAGAAGGAAAACTCTTGGGCACTGTAAAAAATGACGCACAAAAACAGGCGGAATTAATATTTATGTTAAGCTATCAGTTGGTTACAAATACATATCTTCAAGAAGATATAGATATAACAAAGCAAAAATATTTTTTCACAGAATATACTATGATACAGCCAAAAGATGTTTTAAAAAAATCAGAATAAAAAAAGATATCAATGTGTTGTCTAATGGAAAATAGTTACCATATTATTTGTATTATATCCCCAAATATTTTTTTAGAATTGTTTTTTTTTACAAAGAAATATGATAATGACCGGAAGTTTCATAAAAATATTGATAGATTTAATTGATTTTTAGACATATTATGGAATTTTAAAAAATTTTTGAGGTTTTCTTGACACAGAAAAAAAGAATGTATACAATAAAAGCAGAAAGAAAATAATACCTGATAAGGGACTATTTCTTCTGTTTTTTACAAAAGAAAAAATAGAAAATGTGCTAAAGAATTTTAATATAATACAAAAGAAAATCTAAAAAAATACAAAAGAATTTAAAATGATGAAAAAAATAGTCAAAGAAATAATATAACTATGTTGAAGCAACAGATAACAAACTCTCTGTTGCTTATCTTTTTTAAAAAGTTTTATGATTAGAGCAAAATTACT
>DVLQ01000046.1 GCA_018715395.1 Candidatus Coprocola pullicola
GGCGAACATATGGGAGAATACACCACTGACAGCACAGGAACAATCAATGTGCCTACTCTTGAGCCAGATTGGTATATTGTGCGTGAATTGAAAACAAAAGACGGGTATATACTTGATGAAACGCCTAAAACTGTAGAAGTAAAGAAAAGTGTGCCAACTGTTGTCACGTTTACAAATAAACCGTTATCAGGGATTAAAATCATAAAAACAAATTCAGAAACAGGCGAACCATTAGAGGGTGTAACATTTGCCATATCTAAAATGAATGGAGAAAAAATAGGCAACTTTCAAACAGACAAAGAAGGTATGATTTATATATCCAATCTTGAGAATGGATATTATACTGTTACAGAAACAGAAGGTTTGGAAGGCTATCATTGGAATCAAGAGCCAAAAATCGTTGAGGTGGTATCAGGAAAACAGACCATTGTTGAAGTGGAAAATGAACCATATGCTATGCTTGTCATTGAGAAAGTAAACAGTAAAAATGACAAACCAATCGAAGGCGTGGAGTTTTTAGTGACAAAATCCAACGGTGAAGAAATTGGTTATTATGAAACAGATGAAAATGGGCTGATTATGATTGATGGACTGGCAGAAGGCGAATATTTAGTCCGAGAAACAAAAGAAGCCGATGGATACCAGATTGACAGTGAAGCCAAAGAAGTTACCATCAAAGACGGAAAAAGAACCACATTGAAGGTAGAAAATGACCCATTATCTTCTATACTGATACATAAAACAGATTCTGTAACAGGCGAAGGTATTTATGGCGTAAAATTCCTGTTATACGACAGCGACAACAATCCTATCGGACAATATGAAACAGATAACAACGGATATGTTTATATCAACAAAGAATTGCCAGAAGGAAAATATATGTTAAGGGAATTAGAACCTGCCGAGGGGTATATTTCTGATGATGAAGTAAAAACATTTTATGTGAAAAAAGGCAAAACAACAGAAATAGAGTGGAAAAACACGCCTCAAATGGGACAAATACAGATTACAAAAAAATCATCTGACGATAACCCCTATAATGGTTTTCCAGCAGGCACATTACTTGAAGGTGCAACATTTGAGATTTATGACAGAGCAAATAACCTTTTAGACACCATTGTAAGTGATAAAAACGGTATTGCCACATCAAAGCCACTACCTTTAGGACGTTACATTATTCGAGAAACAAAAGCACCTAACTTTTATTCATATAATCAGAACGCCATAGAAGCAGAAATTGAGTTTGTAGGACAGATTGTAAGAATTGAAGTGCTTAACTCCAGTTTATATACAAATGTGTCTATTAAAAAACGAGGATATGAACAAGTAGTGCCAAATCAAAGCATACGCTATGA
The DNA here is from genome assembly GCA_018715395.1 of Candidatus Coprocola pullicola. GTDB lineage: Bacteria > Bacillota > Clostridia > Lachnospirales > Anaerotignaceae > Coprocola > Coprocola pullicola. The sequence continues at coordinate 1,356 of DVLQ01000046.1, forward strand.
ATTTAGTGATATTAAGAATAATTCTACTGTTTCACTCAACAGTTTTTACTGGAGAGATACACTTCCATCGGAGGCGGTAAGACTGGATAAGATTATCACAGGAACATATAATCAGAAGCTATCCTACAAGATTGTTTATAAAACAAATCTCATGACAGATTATAGGACTTTAGCAGATAATCTTGATACAGCTAAAAACAATGTGATAGCCGCGTCCTCTGCTGCTTTGGGATTGCCGTCAAACGAGTATATAACAGAGATTATGTTCGTTTTCGGAACGGTGAAAAGCGGGTTTTCTCAGGTAGAAACACCATATATTTATTGTAATGTACTGCCAAACGCATACCATGAACAGAGATTTACAAACAATGCTGATGTCGGCGGATTAAATCAAAATCAATGGATTATGTCAAATGACCGTTGGGTAACAGTGGTATATGCAAAACAAGAACCGCAGACATTGCCCCGTACAGGCTATTAAGGATTGATGTAATATGAAAAAACAGTTGCGTAATAAAGAAGCCGTCATATTATTGACGGCTTTTTCTATCCCTATCATATGGTTTGCCGTTCTTGCCGCCCAATGCTGTGGTGAAGGCATAAAACTGTTTGGATTTTTAGAAAATCTTTCAGAAATACTGAAAACGCCCTATCGTCTAAAAATAACGCCTTATACCGGAAAATGTGTTTTAATATGCCTTTGCTGTTACGGACTTGGCATATCTGCTTATTACTCCTCAAAAGGCAATAAACGTATAGGTGAGGAATATGGCTCAGCAAAATGGGGAAATGCGGCAGAACTGAACAAAAAATATAAGGATACGAAGAATCCTGAAAATAACGCCATACTGACGAAAAATATTCAAATTGGTTTAGACGGCAGAAAACACCGCAGAAACTTAAATATACTTGTAGTGGGCGGCTCAGGAAGTGGAAAGACAAGATTTTTTGTAAAGCCTAATATTATGCAATGTAACTGTTCCTACATCGTAGCAGACCCCAAAGGTGAATTATTGAGAGCAACAGGAGGTATGCTGGAAAAACAGGGATATATTGTAAAGGTGCTTAATCTTGTGGATATGACACATTCAGACGGCTATAATCCATTAGCCTATATTCATACAGACACAGACGCCCTAAAACTTGTGACAAACTTGATTAAGAATACAACGCCAAAAACAGCGGGAAATACAGACCCATTTTGGGACAAATCAGAAACAGCACTGCTGCAGGCTTTTATATTATATCTGAAATATGAGGCACCTATTTCAGAACAAAACTTTTCTACTGTGATGTATATGGTACAAAATGCTGCAGCCAGTGAAAACAATGAGGATTATAAAAGCCCAATGGACGTTATATTTGAGGCACTGGAAGAAAGAGAGCCGGAACATATAGCGGTAAAACAATATAAAGTATTCAAGCAAGCGGCAGGCAAAACAGCAAAAAGTATATTAATTAGTACGGCTGTAAGGCTTGCGGCATTTAATCTTTCCCAATTTGCCGCTATTACAAACAATGATGAAATGGAGCTTGACAAGTTAGGCCAACGAAAGCAAGCCATATTTGCCGTAATTCCCGATAATGACAGCAGTTTCAATTACATTGTGGGTATGCTTTACACACAAGCATTTCAAGAGCTTTATTATCATGCAGACCACAAAAGCGGAGGAAGATTGAATGTGCCAGTTCGTGTGCTTATGGACGAATTTGCCAATGTAGCATTACCTGACGATTTTGAGAAAGTGTTGGCAACTTGCCGAAGCAGAGAAATATCAATAAACATTATTATTCAAAATATGGCACAACTGAAGGCATTGTTCAAAGATAGTTGGGAAAACGTCACAGGTAATTGTGACACTTTTTTGTACTTAGGCGGCAATGAACAAGGAACACATAAATATATATCGGAATTAATGGGAAAAGCAACCATAGACACAAAAACAAAAGGGATTACAAAAGGTCGAAACGGCTCATCAAGCACCAATTATCAAAATGCAGGACGAGAACTTTTAACACCTGATGAAGTACGTTTGTTGGATAATGAGTATGCTATTGTTTTTATCAGAGGAGAAAGGGCGGCAACAGATAAAAAGTACGACATTATGAAGCACAAGAATGTCAAACTGACAGAAGACGGAGGTGCAGCAAGCTATACAAAAATAATGAAATTTTTAGACAAAGAACCAGAATATGACTTTTCATCAGAAGATTTTACAAGAGAAATGAATATTGAGGATATAGAAATATTGGAATTTGATTTTAAGGAGGAAAAGCAATGAATAAAAAACGAAATAACAATATCAATACATCTGTTAAAAAGAAGTATTTTTTTATTGCTGTCACAATAGCCTTTTCATTACTTTTTACATTCGTAGTTTTTGCTGATGGTGAAGACCCTTTGACCACTATCAATAACCTTTCAACATTTGTTTTTTCTGCCATTAAGGCAGTCGGTGTGATTATACTTGGCTGGGGCGTTGTTCAAATCGGATTGAGTTTGCAAAGCCATGATGCCAGCCAGAGAAGCAATGGTTTTTTAACTTTTTTTGGCGGACTTGTGATTGCATTTGCCAAAGAGATACTTGACTTGATTTTAGGATAATTGTTATAAAAAGGTGTTTTATTTTTCATAAAACACCTTTTTATTTATGGGAGGTGGTGAATTTTGGACGATAACTGGATGATAGAATGTTTAAACTGGACATTTACGTTTTGGAATGAAAAACAGATGGAAATATGGGAGCTTGTAAGTACAACGCCGCAGGAGTTTAAAGGCGGGGATATATGGACATTAGCTCTTACAATCAATGACGGACTAAAAGCAATCGGATATGGTCTTTTAGTTTTATTTTTTGCTATTAGTATCTGCAAAAGCACGGTTCATTTTAAAGATATTAACAGACCAGAGCAGGGATTGCGGTTTTTTATTCGTTTTGTGTTGGCAAAAACGGCTGTTACATATGGCATAGATATGATGACAGCTATTTTTAATATATGCGGCGGCATTGTATCCTCCATTGCTGGAAAAATGGGTACAATAGCCACTTCCGTATCATTGCCGGAAGAATTAACAAAAGCCATCGGTGAAGTTGGATTTTTAGCCAGTATCCCTTTATGGCTTGTCACCATTTTAGGCTGTCTTGTGATAATTGTATTGTCTTTTGTTATGATTTTGGTAGTATATGCAAGATTTTTTAAATTATATATTTATACGGCGTTTTCTCCCATTCCTCTATCTTCCTTTGCCGGAGAAACAACGTCGTTTATGGGAAAGGCTTTTATAAAAAGCTACACAGCTGTTTGCTTGGAAGGAGCTGTTATTGTATTGGCTTGTCTGATATTTTCCGCTTTTACAGCAAGCGGAGATATTGGATTAGCTGATGCAGACAGCACAGCGGTTGTACAGGTATTATCCTATCTTGTGGAAGTGATATTTAATATGCTTGTACTTGTGGGGCTTGTTAAGGGTGCAGACAGAATTGTAAAAGAAATGTTGTCATTGTAAGGAGTGATAAATATGGAAATTAAAATCAATAAAGAAATATGTCAATATAATGAATCTCTGTTCTTCGGTCTTTCCACAAGACAGTTTGTATGTTCCGTGATGGCTGTCGCCACAGCCGTAGGTATTTATTTCGGACTAAAAAACATAATAGGCAAGGAAACGGCAAGCTGGCTTTGTATGGTGGCGGCTTCACCTATTGCGGCAATGGGATTTTTCAAATATAACGGGTTAACGGCTGAAAAACTGATATGGGTGATAATAAAAAGCGAGATTTTGTATGCCGGAAGGCGTGTTTATAAATCTGATAATTATTATCTGGATTTATGGAATAGAAAGCCTAAAAAGAAGGTGAAATTTCATGTTAAAAACTTTAAGAAACAGTATTTTAAACGAAAAAGAAGCAATAAGAATACCAAAAAGCGTGCAAGCGTCCATTCCAATAGAAAAAATATATGATGACGGTACCTGGAAGGTAAACAATAATTACAGCCGTACATGGCTATTTACTGATATAAATTTTGCGGTTGCTTCGGAAGATGATAAGAGAGTAATACTTTTACAATACTGTTCTTTTTTAAACTCACTTCCAACAGACGCTACCATAAAAATAACGATAAACAACAGAAAACTGAATTTAAAAGAGTTTCGACGTAAACTTATGCTTACGTCAAAGAAAGACAATCTTGACGATTACAGAGCAGAGTATAACAGAATGCTGCAGGACAAAGCCGCCGCCACCCAAAACATGACACAGGAAAAGTATATTACAGTATCCATTCACAAAAAGACAATAGAAGAAGCGAGAGCCGCTTTTATCAGAATAGAAGCAGATTTAACGGCTAATCTCTCAAGACTTTCTTCAACAGTGATACCTATGGGAAATATACAAAGGCTAAAGCTGCTGCATGACTTTTTCCGACCAAGTGATAAACAGGAAATAAACATTGATTTAAAACAAATTATGAGACATGGACACAATTTTAAAGATTCCATTTGCCCTGACAGTATCATGTTTCAATCAGACCATTTTGAGATAGATGAAAAAGTGGGAAGAGTACTGTTTATGAAAGAGTATGCCGCTTTTATTGATGATGGTATGATTGCCAAATTAACGGATATATCTAAAAATATGATGTTGTCCATTGATATACTCCCTATACCAACAGAGGAAGCCTTAAAGGAAATCCAAAATAAAATACTGGCAGTAGAAACAGATATAACACGTTGGCAGAGAAAACAAAATGAGAACTATAACTTTAGTGCCATAATACCCTATGAAATGCGGCAAATGCGGGAAGAAGCGGAAGAATTTCTCGACGATATTACAACAAAAGACGAAAGAATGATGTTTGCTCTGGTGACAATCGTACATACTGCTGATGATATAGACCAGCTCAACGCTGATACGGAGTCCTTTATCAGCATGGTAAAATCAAAATTCAGCAATTTAGCCATATTGCGTTGGCAGCAGGAAGACGGATTGAATACTGTTTTACCTTATGGTTTACGAAGAATACACGCACTCAGAACCCTGAATACAGGAAGTGTATCTGCATTAAATCCTTTTTCTGTGCAAGAAATACGGGATAAAGGCGGTATTTATTATGGCGTAAACTATATCAGCCGAAACCTTATTATGTGCAACAGAAAAAATCTACTCAATGGAAACGCCTTCATACTTGGCGTGTCAGGCTCAGGAAAGTCCTTTATGGCAAAAGAAGAATTGACTTTTGTAGCTCTATCTACTGATGATGATATTCTTGTGGTAGACCCAGAACGAGAGTATGAAACACTTATAAAGTCTTTAGCAGGCGAGGTAATACGGTTTTCCCCCAACAGCAAAAATCATATCAACGCCCTTGATATATCAAAGGAGTATGGTGACGGTGACAATCCTATAACATTGAAATCTTCCTTTGTTATGTCCCTTTATGAAAATTTGAATAACGGCAAAATTGACGGTGGTGCAAATTCCATTGTGGATAGATGTGTAAAATCTGTTTATCAGGAATATATTAAAAACTATGAAGGTAAACCGCCAACATTAAGGGATTTAAGGTGGGAGCTGCTAAAACAGGAAGAACCATTGGCAAAACAAATTGCCCTATCATTGGAGCTTTTTACAGAAGGCACACTTGATGTGTTTTCCCATCAAACCAATGTGGATATGCAAAATAGAATACTGTGCTTTGATGTTTTGGATTTAGGAAAGCAATTAAAGTCTATTGGTATGCTGATTATGCTGGATACCATATTAAACAGAGTGATGGAAAACAGAAAAAAAGGAAAAAGGACATGGGTTTATATAGATGAAATATATTTGTTTTTTGCAAATGAGTACAGCTCCTCTTTTCTTTCGGAAAGCTGGAAAAGATTCAGAAAATATGGTGCTTTAGCCACAGGAATCACACAGAACGTAAGCGACTGTCTGCTTTCTCCCACTGCCAGAACAATGTTTTCAAACAGCGAATTTTTAGTGCTTCTGAATCAGGCTTCAACAGACAGATTGGATTTAGCAAATTTATTCCATATTTCAGACACTCAAATGGGTTATATACAGGATACAAAAGCAGGACAGGGATTGTTAAAGATAAGAAATTCTTTTGTTCCTTTTATCAATGAATTTCCACAAAATACAAAGCTGTATGGTCTGATGACAACAAAACCGGAAGATATGTAATAAAAGGCGGGCAGTATGTTTCTGTCCGCTTTCTTTTTATTTACGGAGGCGAGCGTTTATGAAGGAAAAAGAACTTAAAATAAAACAGAAATCCAATACCATAAAAATAAGAGTAAAAGAGAATAACAATATAAAAGAAAAAACGGCAAATCTGTTCCAGAACCGTTTGAAAGCAGACTTTATAAAAGTAGCAGCCCAGAAAAAAGAACGGTCAGAAAAAGCCGTAAATGAGGCTTCTGTTCAGGCAGAAGAACAGATTGAAAATACAGTTATCCATGCTGGATTATATACTGCTGATACTGTAATGTCAAAGATTATAAAGAGTAAAAAAGATAGCTTTCAGAAATATGAAAGTAAGTTGACATATGCTGACAGAAATAATCCGAAAAATTTTGACAATGATGAAGTCAAAGGGATTTTAGGAGGGAGGCAAGAAGTTTTAGACAATACGAAAGCTGTGGATAAAACCAATCCAAAGGAGATAAAAGCATCAGAAGATAGTTTAAAGGGGAAAACAGTAAATACGGCAAAAGACAAATCTTTAAAAAATAAAACAGAACTGCCTAAATTATTGCAAAACAACGTATTAAAAACAAAGCTGATAGAGAAGAAAATATCTGAAGATAATAAAATACAAGCTGTTGAAAAGAAAGAAAAAGACATATTGACTGAAAATATATTTGAGGATTATCAAAGTGATAATGTAAAAATAGAATTTCCAAAATCATCATATAAAGATATAAACCTTCAAAGCAACGCAATAAAAGAACCCAATAACCAAAAAGTTTATTCTAAATTACCGTTAAATCATAGAACTGCCAATAAAGAAGTGAAACGGTTTAAATTGAGAAAAGCAAGGCGAGAAATACAGAAAATTTCCAATGAAGATAATAAAATAAATAATATTATACCAAAACTCCATTCAAACCATAGCAATACAGACATAAATCAAAAAAATTTAAATCATCGTAATAAAACACATCTTATATCGAATCATGATACCAAAACAAAACAACATGAATTATTGTCATATAGAAATCGCAGAATGAAAATTTTTTTAAAAAGTAATGACAGAACCGTTAAAAATCAAAAATTACAAAAAGCAGCTTTTCAAAACAATCAAATAAAGAAAAAAATACGCTTAAATACAAAAAAAGCGGCTATAAAAACAACATCATCAGTAATAAATATTGGAAAACGTGGGGTTGTGGCGATTACTAAAACAGCGGCAGCGGTTGTGAAAGGAGTTGTCATGCTTTTAGGTGGCGTAGGCGGAGGGATTGTACTGTTTGTCATGATAGCGGCAGTATTAGCTTTCATGACAACGGCTTTTGGTGTGTTCTACTCTCCTTTAGACAATAGTGAAGGTGTAAAGAAAATTTCAGAAATTGTTGCTGAAACAAACAACGAGTTTCATAACAAAGTGGAAGATATGAAAAAGAATACAGATTATGACAGTATCTCATATCAATTATTGCCAAGTGGTGAAAACAGTCTATTTATAACAAACTGGACGCAAGTTGTAGCTGTATTTGCTGTAAAAACAGCTGGAAATACAGAACAGTCCCTTGATGTTGTAACAATAGATGATAAAAGAGAAGAACTTCTGAAAGAGGTATTTTGGGATATGAATGTCCTTTCTTATGATACTGAAAAAGTAGTTTCTGATGAGGCGGAAAAGACCATATTACATATTCGTTTAGAAAGTAAAAGTTACACAGAAATGATTGACATTTATCATTTTACGCCTTATCAAAAACAAGCCATTGAGGAGCTGATGAAACCGGAGTATGCTCAAATGCTTTCTGAATTGGTGGGAACAATAGGTGTTACAGGGGAAGATATAACGCTTACGCCTGAACAAATTCAGGAAATGCTTAAAAACCTGCCAGAAGATTTATCACCGAAAAGACAAGCGGTTATGGAAGCTGCCTATTCTCTTGTAGGTAAAGTAAATTACTTTTGGGGAGGAAAATCGTCAGCTATGGGCTGGGACAGCCGATGGGGAACGCCAACAAAGGTAACAGCGGCAGGAAGTATTGATACAGGCACAACACGACCTTTTGGACTGGATTGTTCTGGTTTTGTGACATGGGCGTTTATCAATGCCACAGGAGATAGTTCTTATGCTGGTGTGATAGGGCATGGAGCGGCAAATCAGTACAGCAGATGTAAAAAAATAGACTGGAGTGAGACACAAGCCGGAGATTTAGTATTTTATCCAGATTTAGGACACGTTGGTATCATAGCAGGAAAAGAGGAAAACGGTAATTTGCTTGTGGTGCATTGTGCCTCATCTCAAAATAATGTAGTTGTGACAGGTTTACAGGGCTTTACCAAAATAGGACGTCCTGCTTTATTTGATGAATAGAGATTATTTTGTATATTATTATGCATTTTATAAATCATATTTCGTATATAAAAACTAAAAATGTAATGAATTTATTTTATGATTATGTTATATATTGACGAAAATGAAAGAACATAGTATACTAAAAACATAGTATACTAAAAACATAGTATACTAAAAATACAGTATATTTTTATATTATAAATTTCAATAAATGGAGGTGAATACAATGGAAAAATATATCAAAATTACAGAAGCAGAAATGGAAGTGATGAAAGAGATATGGAATTTGTAATGAAATGGTCAACATTGCTGAGCTTACTTCTATATTAAATGAGAAAGGCAAAATGTGGGCATATCAAACAGTAGCTACATTTTTAAAAAGTTTAGAAAAAAAGAATATGATACAATCCTGTAAAAAAGGGAAAATATTATATTATTTTCCAATAGTGCCGGAGGAAAAATATAAAACCAAAACGACTGAAAATTTTTTAAACACCCATTTCAGTGGCTCTCTCAAAAATTTTTTAATCGCTTTTACAGACAGTAAACATTTCACAGCAAAAGAGTTGAAAGAATTGAGAGAGTGGTTTGATAGCATTGATAAATAGAATTTTTATAATGGTTTTGCTGCTGTCAATCAGTGGGTTTGTATTTAGTTTCATATATTTACTGCTTGAAAAATGGTTATATAAGCTGACGTCTGCGAAATTTATGGTTATGATAAATACCATTGCTTTATTGTCTTTTGTGATACCCTTTTATCACATTCATTCTCTTTATGACAAAAGCAGTTCTTATTATGCTGATTACAGTGTGGTTGTTTTTGAAAAGGGCAGTGAAAGCGACAGAATCATCACAAATATACATTATCTGTTTGAAAATTTTATACAATACATAGATGTATTTTGGCTAATAGGCATGATGATTTTTCTCTTGATAAATAGTGTAAACTATATTCGCCTGATTCAGAGCATAAAACAAAAAAGTTTTTCCATAGAAAGTGATGTATGGATAAATCATTTTGAAACATTAAAATGTGAATTTCAATTAAAAGAAGTATATCTTGTAGCAAATACTACCACCGGTACGCCATGTACCATTGGTTTTTTTAAAAAATATATTATCATACCCACAACGATGATAAATTTATTTGATGAGGAAGAAATACATTTTATATTGAAGCATGAGTTTCATCATATCATATCTGATGATTTTCTGAGGAAGTTTATCATTATGATTTTAAACAGCATAAACTGGTTTAATCCCTTGTTCTATATTCTCAGAGACAATTTAGCAAAGTGGATAGAAGCATACTGTGATGAAGCAGTGACAGAGCATTTCAAAAAACAACAGAAGCAGAAATATTGCCGATTGATGTTAAAGGTTTTAGATATGGGAATTTCTACGCATCATATCTATTATTATATTGTGGGGTTTCGTGGCAATGAAATGAAAAATCATAAAAGGAGGATAGAAAGGATTATGAATAGCAACAAAAAAAGAAAAAAAAATACAGGTAAAATTTTGGTATCATCAGCTATGATGATAGCTATGTTTACAAGCAATGCTATGGCAAAAGAAGCAGACAGTGTTGTAAATAAAATTTTTTCTGAAAATGCAGATGTAGTCAGTGAGGCAAATGTTATTTCTTATGAAGAATATGAAAGAAAAAGCAATAAAGATGCCATTGAATTGAAAAGTGTAGATTTTAATTCAGAAAACTATAAGCAGTTTTATGCAGAAGAAAATGCAGACACTGCCTATACCATAATTTATGCAGACGGAAGTGTATCAAATGATTTTGGCGTTAATGTGGAACCACGCCATACTCATACAACGGTAGAAGTTGTTATCAGCGAACATAAAAAACTTAGCGACGGCTCCTGCAAAACTACATACTATGAAGGGTTAAAATGTACTGTCTGCGGTACTGTATGGAAAGGTGATGTCATCAATGTTGTTACACAGCAAAAATGTACACATTAAATCAATGTATTATCATTGCCTTTAGCATTTATGATAAAATTTTGATAGAAAGGGGGAATTTTAAATGCGTTGGAGAGGAGGATAGTAAAAGAAAAATGCCTTATTATATAAATTTTTACATTGTATGAGGGTACAGTAAAATTCTATATTTTTATAAGACATTTTTCTAAGCATAACACATAGAAGATAAAATTTCAAATGTTAATTTTAGGAGGATATATTATGAAAAAATTTTTAACAGTATTATTGACAACAACAATAGGTTTCACAAATTTAGTTCCTGCATTTGCGGCAGAAGTTTCTAATGATGTTTTGACAAAAAAACAAGAAGCTGCTTCACTGGAATTATCGGAACCATTAAAGCCTACTTCAATGGAAATGGTTCAGGCATTGAATGAAGCATCTCGTATGCTCGGTGAAGGTCTTATTAGTCAAGCAGAGTATGACGCAATGCTTTTGGATATTTATCAGATAAATACTGCTACACGAGCAAGTGATGATGATTATTATCCAGCAGTACAGGCGGGATATATTGATTATGAAGGTGTGGTATATTTATATGAAGAAGGATTGCCTAAAGCAAAATCAGCTGAAATAGCTATTTCAAGTTTGATTTCTTACATAGCAAGTGCAACAGGATACTCTCCGGTGAGTTGGGGTCTTTCAGCTATAAGTGCGGTTGTTGCATTTGGTGGAAAATCAGCTCTTGAAAAAGCTGTAGATGAAGCTTATTATTCTGGAAAAGGCATTGCGGTGTATTATCAGATACATCACTCTGTTCAAAGCTATAATAAAGTGGAGTATGTTGTTGAATAAGAAAAGAAAGTATAGGTA
>DVLQ01000047.1 GCA_018715395.1 Candidatus Coprocola pullicola
GCCGCCGTCCCTGTCCTCGTCCCCTACGGAAAGACGGGAGTAAAGGGCTGTGATTTTGTTGTAATCATTCATGTGCATATCCTCCTGTGCGTCCATGTAGAGTTCCTTTACACTTAAGATTATGCACTCCATCGTGCAGAGCCGTACTCCACACCTTTTCTGTACTTCTTGGCATTTTTTCCCTTGCAATAGACAACGCCCTTTATAGCAGCTGCGCTACAAATACCAATAAATATATCAAAAGGGTGTAAACTGGGAAAAGGGTTGCTTCCTAAACTTACTAAACCATTTAGAGAATCAATGACCTTCAAAAAAATATCTATTTGATGAGAAAATCTAAAATATTCTCCCAATCTGTTTGCAATCCCAAAAATAAAAACATAAGGGAGATTTCTTTGTAACTGCTTTTTGAAATCTATTGAGGGCAGATTGTATTTTATTTGTTTTTTGGAATGTTTTCTATTTTTGTTTTCCTTTTTACCATTTTTTTGATTGTTTTGTTTTTTCTTTATGATTTTTACTTTTATCCATTACAGTTCATGCCCTCCTTTGTTTCTGTTTTTTACACTGTCTTTTACCATATATTTGATTTTCTGCTGATACTGTACTATTCGTTTTCGTATAGACGGTTTTCTCTCTTTAGAAAGTGCTTTGCCAGAAAACTCTTTCAATGCTGACATCAATACTTCTGCATCTCTCGCCTTAAAAAACACAATATATTTTGGCGGCTGTGAAAAAGTATCTTTTTTCAGCGCATAATCTACACCATATTTTTTTGCCACAGATTCAAATGATTTTATATTCTTATCTGTAATTTCAATATTTTGTATGCTGGCACCTTGCTTTACAATATCTTTGATAGTTTGTTTGCCATGTTTTACGGTTGATTTTTTGAGATACTGTTGTATTGTCCATTTCAGTACATCAGCAGTTAATTTCTCTCCTGTTTTGCTCATATTTATCACAAAAGCAATAGATTTATCCCTTACTTCTTCTTGCATATCCTCCCTCCCTTTTTCATAAAAAACGCCCAAGTGACACTTGGGCGTAAATCATCAAACAATGTAAAACTTGTTTTAAATCGCTTTTAAACTATTTTTAAACTACTTTTAAATTACCAACCTGTTTTTGGCAATGGTGTTTTGGGAGCGTCTTGTTTCCATACAACAGTTGTCCAGCTGGTGTTGGCAGATTCCCATTCATTGCCATATCTGCCGCCGCAGTCTGCCCTATTGACTATTTTGTAGTCTTTTGGTATGGTTGGCAGTACCTCACAAAATACGGTCATATTTTCTAATGACTGGAAGTTAGGACTTGCTTTCGGGAACTCTAATCTTACATCAGTTACATATTCTCCAGCTGCCAAACCCAGAGCATTGGGGTGCAGACTATATTCATAGCTGTTTTTGGTCAATAAATTTTCTGCCAATGTTGTGTAATCTTTGTAGTTTGTTTTGTAAGTGATGTTGTGATACAATCTTTCAGAGTAAGTACCTGTTACAAGCTTTGTTACTCTTGCTGCATCTGTTGGTATTCTATCGTGAATATAGAAGTTTTCTAACGCAGCAGAAGATTGATTTTTGATATTGTACAATTCATAAGCAATGGTTTGTCCTGGTGAAATTTGGTTTGCTCCTTTTTTGTCTATTGTCAAATGCAAATCAATGCTGTTGTTTAAAAATTCAAATTTTACAATATCACCATTGTGCCTGATTTCTGCATACAGTTCTTTTGTGTTGAGAGCATAATACCTTGGTGCAGAAACTTCTTTTATCATATAAACACCTGTTGGCAATGGCTTGGAAGCTGCTACACCATTTTCAGCAGATACCATTTTATCCACTAAATTTCCTGTCATATTATATATTTCAAAGCTTGCTCCTGCTAATGGGCTGCCTGCTGGCAATCCTGTGAGAGCATTGTAATCCGCAGAACGCTTTGTTATGACAATCTGACCTTTTTGCGGTGTATTTTCCCAAGTGATTTCTGTGGTCTGTCCTGCTTTAACATATATTGTTCTTGGTACATCATCGGGCAAATAACCGTCTGCTGGTTTCAATTCCCTTAACTTGTATTTGCCTTCTTCTAATTCTCTATCCAGCCAAACATAGCCTTCATTGTCACTGACAAACTGTCCTAATGGATTGTCATGTTCATCATAAAGCAAGAATGTGACACCATAAATCCCTTCTTTTGTAACAGAGTCAATTTTTCTGATGATAACAGAAGATAATGGATTGTTTACCACTTCTAATGTGGTTCTTTTTCCATATTTGATGTCTACTTCTTTTGCTTCTGTATCCAACTTATATCCTCGTACAGTTTCCATTTCTTTGACAAGATATTTTCCTTCTTCCAATCCCTCTATGACAATCATGCCGCTTTTGTCTGTTTTGTAAGTGCCGATTTGCTCCCCATTGAATTTTGTGACCAAAAAGCTGACGCCTTCTAATGGTTTTCCTGTATTTCCCGCTTTTTTGTAAATCACTAAAGAAGGATAAGGCTCATTCATAACTTCCAATATAGTAGGCTTTCCCGACTTGATTTCTACGGTTTTCGGTTCTTTATCGGAAAGATACCCTTCTAAGCCTTTTGTTTCTGTGACAGTATAATAACCATCTTCTAAATTTGTCACAGCAATCATACCAGCTGCGTCTGTTTTATAGCTGCCTACTTTTTCCCCATTCATTTTAGCAATGGTAAATTCAACACCTTTTAATGGTTCTCTTGTAACGGAATCTAATTTTATGATTTTCAAACCAGAAAGTGGCTTGTTTGTAAATGTTACGATTGTTGGTGTATTCGTTTTGACTTCCACCGTTTTTGGTGTTTCATCTAATATGTACCCATCAGGTGCTTTTATCTCAGAAATAGTATAATGACCAGGCTCCAATGTTGGTATATGGATAAAACCGTCTGTTTCCGTTTTATATTCCCCTACAATCTCTCCATTGTACTTTGTTACTTTGAAAACTGCGCCTGACAATGGAGCATTGGTTTGTGCGTCCATTTTTTTAATCTGTAATGCCGCCAATTTTTTATTGGTAAATGTGACAACAGTCGGTATATTTGTTTTGACCTCAACGGTTTTTGGTGTTTCATCTAACAAATAGCCCTCTGGTGCTTTCACCTCCTTCACTACATACCAGTCGGGAGAAAGTTCTGGAATATGAATATTGCCTGCCTTATCAGTGGTATATTCCCCCACTTTTTCGCCATTTTGTTTTTCAACAACAAATTTTGCACCACTTAGTGGCTCTCCTGATTTCTCATCAACCTTTTTTATCTGCAATGATGTCAATTTTTTATTGGTAAACGTGACAACAGTTGGCACACTTTTCTTTACTTCTACGGTTTTAGGCGTTTCATCAAGTATATACCCGTCTTTTGTTTTCAATTCACGCACAATATACCAATCTGGCTCAAGAGTAGGCACATTGATTGTTCCTGTGCTGTCAGTGGTGTATTCTCCCATATGTTCGCC
>DVLQ01000048.1 GCA_018715395.1 Candidatus Coprocola pullicola
GCCATTACAAGTGTTTTGATAAAACGTTCCATTTCATTAAAACGCTTGATGTAAAGCTCTTTAAATCTCATCGCCTTTGCACCTGTATATCCCATAACAAGCATTGTAAATCCATCACGTGTCATTGCATATGCACGCTGTTTTCTTCCTCTAGAATCCTTGTAAGTAATGTGTCCAAAATTGGACACATTAAATTCCTTACTAAGCCCAGATTTGGGCTCAGTGATTTTTTCAATATCTCGTACTACATGGTTGTGTCTTTTTTCAAATGCTTTTGCCACAAATAAACTATTCACTCTTGCAGTATCCTTGTTGTCGCAAAACATTCCATAATCATCAATCGGTATTAACTGCTTCATTCTCTCACCATCCAATCTTTGTTATTCTCTTTTACCCATTGCCAAAGTATCTGTAGTATTAAAGCATTAGTAGCTACTCCTGTGTATATTGCTTTATCTTGTACTAAATTAAATAATGGTTTTGGTATTCTTAATGTAAATCTTAATCTTTCATCTTTTTTCATATATTTGACGTCAACTCCTTTCTTAATCCCTATATTATCACAACATCTTTTTGACGTCAATAGTCATATTGACTTTTTTTTATTTTTTTTATAAAATGTCAATATGATGTCAAAAGGAGTGATTATAATGTCAAATAAAGACCCTTATACAAAAGAAGAAGACTCACGTTTCACCCTTCGTATTCCTACTGTACTTCTTAACATAATTAAAGAAGAAGCAAAAAAAAACAAACGCTCTACTGGAAAACAAATAGAATTTATTCTTGATGAATGGTTGCAGAAAAACTATCCCAAAGAATAAAAATAATCAACTCTGTTATCGAATATCCTCTTTCATCCGCCTCCTGTTGTAATTTCTCTTTCAATTCAACAGGCAGGCGGATTGTTATTTGTTCCTTCATTCTCTCACTCCTTCTTTTATACATAAATCCACCATGTGTCATTTCATAGCATGGTTGTTTTTTCCTCTGGAATCTTTGTAAGTAATGTGTCCAACTTTGGACACATTAAATTCTTCACTAAGCTCAGATTTGGGCTCAATGATTTTTGCAATATCATGGAGTACATGGTTATTTCTCTTTTTGCACATGTTGTATCAAAAATCCTTGTGTTTCAAACTGATAGAATGGAAACACACCTATGTAGCTTATATTTCTCCCTTTTCCGGCATCTCCTACTGCAAAGGGGAATCTGCCGTTTTGTATGGCATTTCTTGTCCAAGCTACACTTTTTCGCAAGTACTTTGCCAAATCAATCGCCGCAATTTCCCCATCCACACTTTTGTTTGTTACCAAATCATACAATTCTTCATATCTCTCTATAATCTGTTTCGGTATTTCAAACTGTTGTGCCATAGACTACCTCCTAACTTATTTCTTTCATATCTGTTTCAATTTTTCGATGATACCACAAACGCTTTATTTTTTAATATTTCCTGTCACGGAATATATCTTTTTTTTAATAATTTTTTTTAACTTTTGTTTATAAAAACCTACTCCTGTTTGACTTCTGCTAATGTCATCTTTTTATGCTCTGCTGAGAGGATATATCCTCCTCTGTTGCAAATAAATAATCAAATGGCTTATTAAAGTATTTGCAAAAAGCCTGACATTCACTTGGCCAGAATCTTCCACTTCGTATTTTCTGACTATAAGAATTTCGGCTAACGCCAATGATTTTTCCCATATCTTCATCTGTAAGATGGTGGTAGGCTTTTTGTCCTAATAAATTTGCGTACATCTTTTCACCTCCTAGTAAGCGTATCGCCAACTTCATTTTTGATTATATCCACGATTCGCCAACTTGTCAATAGCTTTTTTTAAAATTTGTTGACATTTCGCCAACTGAATGTTAAGATAGCCTTGAAATGAGGTGAATACATGGGATTTTCTGAACAGCTAAAAAAAGCACGTTTAAACATGAATTATACGCAACAACAAGTTGCTGACCTTATGGGTATTACCAAAAGCACATATTGTGGCTATGAAACAGGGAAACGCCAGCCAGACGTTGCAAAAATAAAACAACTTTCC
This sequence comes from Candidatus Coprocola pullicola, assembly GCA_018715395.1. Lineage (GTDB taxonomy): Bacteria > Bacillota > Clostridia > Lachnospirales > Anaerotignaceae > Coprocola > Coprocola pullicola. Next base: position 2,056 of record DVLQ01000048.1, read on the forward strand.
TCTATTCTAAATACATCAGGTGATATCCTCCTTGAAACCGGTTTTGAAAAGGAAACTTTTCCCGAAAATACCCAAAAACAGAAAGAGTTCTTTGACATATTTGATGAACTTTCTCCTATTTTTCAGGATTATCTAATCAAAACTGCAAAAGATTTACTGAATACTCAATTAAAAATGCAATCCAACACGGACAACAAAAATTAACTCCATCATATAAAGCAACATTCTTTAAAATAAAATTGTGATATAGTGCCTTCATGGAGGTGAAAATATGAATATCCACGAAAGATTAAAATATTTAAGAGGGCAACTCAACTTAACAACTCGTGCCTTTGGTGCGGCTATTAATATGTCCGGTGGAGCTATCACAAATATGGAAAAAGGAACACGAAATATTACCAAACGCACTATAGGGGATATATGCCGTGAATATAACGTAAATCCTGATTGGCTCATAAATGGCACTGAACCAATGTTTCAAGATGTAACCGCTGAACCAGATATTGATGATGATGTTAAGCAATTTGCCAAACAATATAGTTTATTAAGTGATGATAATCGAGAGCTTATCAAAAAAATGATTAATTCCCTAGCTGAAAAGATAGAAAAAAACTAATCTCAAACCAAAAACTACTATGTAACCTATCCCCCTACTAAAGCAACCAAAACAGCTCTATAACAGAATCGAGGTGATTACATGACTTTAGGCGAACGAATTAAAATAATATTACGTGAACGCAACATAAAACAAGTAGAATTTGCAGAAACTTTAGGAATAAGTGCTAACTATGTAAATCAACTAGTAAATGGCAAAAAAACAAATATTTCAGAAACTTTAGCCAAGTTGATAGAAGAATCCTATGGTTATTCTTCTAAATGGATTATGACAGGAGAAGGCGAAAAAAAATCTTCACCTACTCTTTCAACTGCTAAAATTGAATTTCTTAAAAAAATTCAAAAAATGCCTGATGATGAAATAACAGCACTATTAGCTTTTGCTAATTCTTTAGAAACTGTTAGACAATCATTTTCTGCAACTGATAATGAAAACTAAACTCAAACCAAAAACTACTATGTAACCTATCCCCCCCTATTTAAGTAAATAAAACAGCTCTGTTTTTTCAATAGAGC
>DVLQ01000049.1 GCA_018715395.1 Candidatus Coprocola pullicola
TGCTTTTCTTTTGTCATTAAAAAAAGCCCCTGCTAACCGCAGGAGCGAAAACAAAAACTTTATATGTAAATTTGAAATGCACCCATTCACGCAATTTGGGTGCATTGTATCAATTTATGGTACGCAAGCCAAATAGGATACCCAATATAAATTATATCATAGTCGTCAGGATTTTCAATAAAATCCTTTATTACAGGTCTTGCTCCCTCATTCTGTTCTTTTGCAGCAATATCGACCAAAGTTTCATGATCCATCGGATATGGTGTTTTCGGTTCAATACGGAAAATATCAGAATTAGTCTGTTCCTTGATAACATCTGCCATATATTGTGTGTTTCCGAGCACCTCTCCATCAATAACAACAACGCTGTTGTCTTCTTCTTGGGTCATGTTATCTGCACGATCTGTTTCAGGCATAGAAAAATATACTACCAAAGAACGAGTTTCCTGATTATCTACAGTATCTGAAGAAGATGTATTTAAATCCAAAGTATCTAACCATTCTACAACATCTGCACTGCTTCTAAAACGCTGTCCTTCCAGCCAGTTGCCACTTTTGGCCATTTCCTCAAGAAGCTCTCCGCTTTCACCTACTCCGGAGGAAGATGAGGTGCAGAACGGAATCACCGTTTTTCCGGTAAAGTCATTGGCTGTTACAAAACTATCTATGGGCCATGCGGCAATTCCCCACCAAATTGGGTAACCAATAAATACCGTATCATAGGAATCCCAGTTTTCTACTGTATCAGCTGTCAACTCAACTACCCTTAAACTCTCATCACTATGTTCTCGGCTTACACGACTGGATTCATCCGTCCAATCTAAATCATATGAAGTATATGGCTCAGCAGGTGTAATTTCAAAAGTATCTGCTTTCAATGTTTCTGCAATGGTTTCAGCTACTGCCTTGGTATTGCCTGTTGCAGAAAAATATACAACAAGTGTTTTTCCTTTTGCATTGTTACTGTCAGTTTTTGTTGTTTGCGAATTTTCCTGTAGCTGTGTGTTGTTGCTGTTTTCATTCTGCTGCTGTTGTTGACTTCCTTGGCTTGCACTGCATCCAAAGACAGACGCCATAATACAGAAAGCAAACAAAATAGATAAAATTCCTTTCATATTTTTGTCCCTTCTTATTTTCAATATCAATCTGTTTCATTCACATTTTCCTGAATCCAATTTTCAACATGTTCAGCAATCACATCATTATTTAAATCTTGGAACATAAAGTGATCATTGCCCATAATACCTTCCTCAGGCAAGTGCACTACAGTACTGTTTCCGCCTGCCGCTGTGTAAGCTTCATCAAAAACATCAGCTGTAGAAGCCATCATTGCCCACATAGAGGCAGCCGGAACATCTGTATATTCCTCGCCAATATAATCACCGTAATAGAAAGTAATCGGAATATCTTTTTCTAACAAAGCATGATACTCTTTGCTATCTACTTCAGGAGCCATGCCCGGTTCAATGGCTATAATCGCCGCAATATGATCTGTATATCTTGCCGTTTCCCAGCCCGGCATACCTCCTTGGGAATGAGTTATCAAAATGGTGTCTTTTCCTGTACGTTCATATACTTCGTCAATTGTTGCGGCAACAGCTTGCGCTACTACTGTTATATCAATGTTTTGGTCACCATTTATAGAGTCCATACCAGTGTCAGGCGTCATTTGGCGGAAAAACTGATTTAAAGCCTCTTCACCAACAGGAAATTGAGAACCTTCATTATATGTAAAAGCTCCATCTAAATATGTTCCGATACGGAATTGTGTGTACCACGTCTGATCAGATGGCTCTGTGCTGATAGTTCCTGCAACAGAAGTTTGTCCGGCTTCTCCACGGCGTGGCTGGTCAATCAAAAACACGCTATGCCCCATTTTCAAAAACAGGTTTGACCAACCATCTCTTTCATCAGGTGTCGTCATCCAACCCATTCTTGACTGTCCATAGCCATGTAAAAATACCATAGGCAAACCTGTTTCATTTTCTGGAATCTGATAAAACACATTTGCATGATCCACATGAGAAGTGGAACCTTCTCTGGAAGTATAGTAATTTGATACATCAAATGTTCCGTCAGATGTTACTACCGTTCCGCCTGCGGAAAACATACCCTGTTGTGCAATTTCCAAACTTCCATTGCCGGTTGTTTTTGTTGTAGACTGCTCAACAGTACATCCTGAAAATATGGATACAGTCAATATACCTGTAATGACAAGAGATACCATTTTGTTTTTTCTTTTCATTAAAATTCCTCCTGCTATTTTCTTATTTCTGTTTGTCTACTGGCGGAATCATTTGTGCATATTTTTTTAATAGTTCCGGTGTGCTTGTATAATATCGTTTTTGCTTGTCCATAGCAGAAATTTCTGCCATTTCATCATCGCTTAGCATAAAATCAAATAAATTAAAATTATCACGGATATGTTCCGGATTTTTTGAGCCTGGTATTACAATATTTCCACTTTGTATATGCCATTTTAAAATAATTTGTGCATTACTTTTACCATATTGATTAGATAACTTCATAAACAAAGGTTCTTGTAGGAGTGTTTGATCCCCATGTCCCAAAGGATACCATGCCTGTGCAACAATTTTTTCTTTTTTCAAAAAATCTTTGAGTGTTTTTTCCTGTGAATAAGGATGTAATTCTGTCTGTAAGATACAAGGACGTACTTGGCAAACAGCTAATATTTCCTTAATCTGCTCCTGATTAAAATTGGATAAACCAATGGCTCTTACTTTCCCCTCTTGATATGCTTTTTCCATTTGTTTATATCCGGCAATATAGTTTCCTGCCGGCTGATGAATCAGTAAAAGATCAATATAATTTGTATCCAGTCGTTCCAGTGTTTTTTCTACTGCCTCAGTCTGTTCATAAAAAGAGGACCACAGTTTCGTTTCCAAAAAGATATCTTTTCTGTCTACACCTGATTTTTTCATTGCACGTCCTACAGCCTTTTCATTCACATAAGCATTTGCTGTATCAATTAAACGATATCCACTTTCCAGTGCACTCATGACTGACTTTTCAGCTTCATCTGGCGTTAATAAAAATGTTCCAATACCTGCCATAGGCATTTTTAATCCGTTATTTAAAACTACATATTCCATACCACATTTACTCCTTTACTATATTTTGACCAAATATTTGCTGTTCAATATTATTTTAACTAATATTGTTTCTTTGCAGAAGTCTCCCTTTGTTATGCAGTTAAAACCTTAAGGTTTTAACTATCGCTTTACATTGGAACCCTCAAAAACCTCTGACATTGAAATCTTTTCAAGGGCTTCGTCTAAGGCTCTTACTTCCTTCTTTGAAAGAAAAACTTCAGCAGAAGAAAGATTTTCTTTCATACGCTCTGTCTTTCTTGTTCCGGGAATTGGTACAATATATGGCTTTTTGTAAATCATCCATGCAAGAGAAATTTGTACCTCTGTGGCATGTTTTTCCTCAGCCATGTCATGTAATAACATCAGAAGTTCTTTATTTTTTTCCTGTGCTTCTGTGGCAAACTGGGGCATAATACTGCGATAATCATATTTTTTATCAAATACACTGTCTTTGTGATATTTGCCTGACAAAAAACCGTTGGCAATGGGTGAAAAAGCAACAAATCCAATATTCAATTCTTCTAAAACAGGAAATAGCGTTTCACAGCTTCTTGCCATCATAGAGTATCTGTTTTCTATGGCAGTCACTTTACATACGGCGTCTGCCTGCCTTAGATAGGTTTCATTTGCCTCTGATATTCCCCAATGAAGGATTTTTCCTTCTTTTATTAATTCCTTCATCACCTGCGCTACTGTTTCTGAAGATGTATTGGGATCAATTCTGTGTTGAAAATACAAATCAATATAATCTGTTTTCAGTCGTTTCAAAGAATCTTCCACAGATTTTCGTATCACATCTGGTTGTGCATTAGGAAGTAATGAATGATTTATCCTTCCGTCTGTTTTATCAAATCCTATACCAAATTTGGTTGCTATTTTCACATGGTTTCTATATGGTTTTAAAGCTTCTCCAACCAATAGCTCATTTTCATTAGGATTTTGCTCTGTACCATATATTTCCGCAGTGTCAAAGAATGTATACCCCATTTCATAGGCTTCTCTTATGGCTTTTATGGCTTCTTTTTGAGGCATAGGAGCGCCATAAGCATGGCTAAACCCCATACAGCCAAGCCCTATAGCAGAAACCTTTAAATCTTTTCCTAATAATCGATGTTTCATAGCATCATGCCTTCTTTCCCAATTCATAAGCTTCCTGTTCTGCTTTGCTTCCTTTTATTTTACCTTTTTCGTAAAACTCACCGCCATAAATTTTCGCCTTTACTTTTGACCAAGGCAAACAATCTGTAAAACCTGCCAGTGCATCAAAAGTACGTTCCAGTAGTGCATTCTCATCAGCAGCAGTCGCTACAAAATAAAAATCTTTTTTGCTGATTTTCTCATACTTCGGTAAACATCTGTCTATAAACACCTTCATCTGTCCTGAAAGAGAATAAAAATATACAGGCGTAGCAAGCAAAATAACATCCGCTTCTATCATTTTTTCAATAACATTATGCATATTGTCTTTCTGCACACATTTTTGCGTATCACGACATCCATAACACGCCAAGCAAGGCTGTAATTTTAAATCCTGAACATAAATTTTTTCTGTGAAGTTTCCCATTTCAGCGGCGCCTTTTAAAAAAGCATCACATAGTAAATCTGAATTACCGCCTTTTCTGGGACTTCCTTCTATGGCCAATATTTTTTTATTCATTATAAACTCTCCTTTTATTTTTCAAACCTTTTGTTCTTTATTCAAAACACTCATTAAAAATCTCCAGTATTTCATCATGTGTCATTTTTTTGTAGCTTCCTTGTGATATATTGCAGGAATAAGCAATACTTTTAAGATGTTTTCTTTCCTTCATGCCAAGTTCTTTTAATGTGACAGGTAACCCTAATTCTTTTATGAAATCAGCCAATGCTTCAACGCCCGCTTTTGCTAATTCTTTATCGCTTCTGTCATTGCGTTGAATTGACCATACGTTTTCTGCAAACCGAACAAATTTAGGCAGTCCATATTCATAAATATGTCCATAATACACCGGTTGCAGAACTGCCAATCCAAAACCATGATTACAATCGGTATAGGCTCCTAACTGATGCTCCATTTGGTGGCACTGAAAATCACATTTTTTTCCCAGTTTAATCACTCTATTTTCAGCCATTGTAGACGCCCATAAAAGATTGCTCCTTGCTGTATAGTTCTGCGGATTTTTCACAGCCTCTCTTAAATTATGAATCACGCTTTTCATAAGCCCTTCAGCAATATAGTCCGAAACATTATCTTCATTAGGTTCACTAAAATAAGTTTCCATAATATGTGATAAAATATCAAATCCTCCAGAAATCATCTGTTTTATTGGCAGACTATATGTATAGATAGGATCTATAAATGCAAATTTCGGATTACAGTTTGGATAATCTCTGCCTGTTTTTACTTTTTTCGCTTCATTCGTAATAACAGCGCCTCCGTTACACTCGCTGCCTGTTCCTGCGGCAGTGACAATTACACCTAAAGGCAGAGGCGCAAAGTCAATCACTCCTGCTCTTTCCCAAAAATCTTTCCAGATATCTCCTTTGTAAACCGCTGCCATAGAAATGGCTTTACAGCAATCCATTACAGAACCTCCGCCAACTCCAAGAATAAAATCAATGTTGTTCTCTTTGGCAGTCTTTGCACCTTCTAAAACTTTTTGATAAGTTGGATTTGGCATAATACCAGAAAATTCAGTGATATGTTTTCCTAAAGAATGTAAAATAGAAACTACCTCATCATAAATCCCGTTTTTTTTCACAGAGCCACTACCATAGGCAAGCATAATATTTTCTCCATAATTTTTTAGACAACAGTAAAGGTATTCTTTTACACATCCCTTGCCAAAATAAACCTTTGTGGCATTTTCAAATATAAAATTATTCACCATAAAACCTCCTTATAAATCAAAATATATAAAATAACCTGACATATTCTGCATTGTTTATATCAAATACTGTTTGTTTTTATATTTTTATTATAAAAAAATAGAGACTTCTTCAGAAGTCTCCATTAGTTTTTCAGTGTTTACCTAAAGGTATATACTTATATTCCATTTCATTTACATGATTTGTTTTACCGCCTCCAAAAAACGTTTCACTTTTTTCGTAGGATTTGGGGAATGCAGTATTCCAAAAGGAATTGTATAATTCCATTGGACAGGAATGATCTTTAAAAGAGGATGTACTTGCTGCCAATTTTCAATGGCCATTAAAATATCATTACTATTTTCGCAACGGTTAAATATATCTACATCATAAAAATGGATATCAACTAAATTAATCTGCGGATGATTTTTCCATAATTCATCTCTCAACATATCTACATAATTGCTCCATCCGCGATGCATTAACATAAAATTTTCACCATATAAATCCTGTACAGAAAGTTTATTCTTATAAGCAAGCTTATGGTTAATTGAAACAGCACAGCAAATAGGAACTCTTGATATTTCCAGACCGGCACACTTTCTGACATGAAGCATAGTATCGTCAAATATTCCTGCCACAACATCAATATTCTGACCAAGATTCTTCAAAATTTCCCTAGCATTTTCAGGTGTATTTACAAAAGGTACAAGCTGAAATTTCGTATTTGGACATACTTGCTGTAATTTATGCCATGCACCGATTAAAGTTTGTGCTGGCGTCATAGGAGATGTGCCGATTTTAATCACATCATCTTCCACTTTCATGGCATTTTGGGCTCTGATTACAGAATCCTTACAGTACTGCATAATATATTTCGCATCTTGATAAAATGACTTCCCACCTTCAGTTAAAACAAGACCTCTATGTGTACGAACAAAAAGTGCAATACCTATACTGCGTTCCAATAAATTCATTTGCTTTATTACAGCAGGAGGAGATATAAACATTTTTTCCGCAGCTTTATTAAAACTGCCGGCTTCTACAACCTGTATAAATGTTTCCAACTGAGGATTATACATAAAAATTTCACCTCCGTTTATCTATTTTATTTATTTTATTATGAAATAGTCTCATAAAGCAAAGATTTTTATTGTCTCTGGCGGTTTGGGTATAGCATGATGGTTGTTTTGGAGAAGCAAAGAGTTGCAATCGCGATAAAGCCTCTCTGAAAGATGTTGCTCTAAGGTGGCGTAAAAGAAGATTAAGCATAATTATTATTCTAACAATTTGATTGTTAAAGAACAATACCATACTTGGTAAGGGAGAAAAAATGTCAAACAGTTGCATAAAAAATGTCCATTTTTTTCTTCTAACACACTTACAAACAGATTAATCTATCTTCACAATTATTTACATCAATATAGAAAAATGTTATAAACTACCAAAAAGAACATCTATCCTTATTTCATTTGTTATTAATACTGTTTTGATAAGTATCCTCTTTAAAACCATATCTTTCCATTTTTAAGACAAAATACAATATTGTTCCATATATCTTTGCATATCTTTTAAAATATTGTCATAAATCCCTTGTTGCTTTAAATACTCATAAATATCCTGCACAGATATAATAGAATGTACCTCTATGCCAAACTCTTGGCTAACTTCCATAACGGCTGTTTTCCCTGCAACTTGCCCTACTTCACAACGATTTACAGAAATAAACATATGCTCTACTACAATATCAGCAGCATTTTTTAATATAGGCATCGTTTCTCGAATCGCTGTTCCTGCTGTGATAACATCTTCTATGATAATCACTCTGTCTTTATCTTTTGGTTGATATCCAACCAAATTTCCTCCTTCTCCATGGTCTTTCACTTCTTTTCTATTAAAAAAATATGGTTTATCCATATCATATTCTATTGCTAAAGAAGCCGCCGTTGCTGTCACAAGAGGAATCCCTTTATATGCCGGACCAAACATACAATCAAATTGATTTCCACAAGTTTCTTTTATCAAATTTGAATAAAATTTTCCTAAAGTAGCAATTTGCTTTCCTGTTTTATAATTACCCGTATTGACAAAATAAGGCGTTAGTCTTCCGCTTTTTGTTTTAAATTCTCCAAAACGGAGAACGTCTGCTGACATCATAAATTCAATAAATTCTTTTTTACTTTCTGTTAACATAATAATCTCCTTTTTTAATCTATGATTCCTCTGATATCATCAATATTGTCAATATGATATTGTTGCATATATTTTTGAATACCATCTATGGTTTCTATGGTAGCCATAGGATTAAAAAAATTTGCTGTTCCTATAGCCACTGCTGTTGCACCTGCCATAATAAACTCAATGGCGTCTTCCCCATTTGAAATACCGCCCATGCCAATAATGGGTACATCAACTGCTTTTGCTGTTTGATATACCATGCGTAATGCCACGGGTTTTATTGCCGGTCCTGAAAAACCTCCTATTTTATTAGCTAATATAGTTTTTTTATTATGAATATCAATCCTCATACCCTGCAATGTATTGATTAAGGATAAAGCGTCTGCGCCACCACAAACGGCAGCTTTTGCAATTTCTGTAATATCTGTAACATTTGGCGTCAATTTAACAATTAAAGGCTGTTTTGTATATTTTTTTACTTCAGAAACTACTTTTTCCGCCATTTTTGGTTCTGTTCCAAATGTTATACCACCTGCCGTCACATTTGGGCAAGAAATATTTAATTCTAACAAATCAATATCTGCATCTGCTAATTTTTCAGCTACTTCACAATATTCTTCTATTGTATGACCACATATATTTACAATAATTTTTGTATCATACTGGCGTAAAAATGGTATATCATTTTGGATAAAATATTCTGCGCCTGGATTTTGTAATCCTACAGAATTTAACATTCCTCCATAAGTTTCGGCAATGCGAGGTGTATCATTACCCTTCCATGGTATGCTTGCAACGCCTTTTACAGTTATTGCTCCCAGTTGATTTAAGTCTATAAATTCTCCAAATTCTTTTCCGGAACCAAATGTGCCTGATGCAGTTGTAACAGGATTTTTCATCTCTACACCGGCAATGGTAACAGACATAGCTTTATTGTGCATTCCAAGCCACCTCATTTCCCCAAAATACAGGACCATCTTTGCACACTTTTCGATTTTCCCAATCTTTTTTGCTATCTTTTTTTATTTTAACAGTACATCCCACACAAGCGCCAATACCACAGGCCATTCTTTCCTCCATAGAAACCTGTATAGACATTTTATTTTGCTCTGCCCAATCAGAAGTGGCTTTTAACATTGCTTTTGGTCCACAAGCATATATCATATCTGCTTGTAATGCTTCTTTTTTTAAAATATCCAATACAGTTCCATGGATACCATAGCTGCCATCATCAGTTGCTACAAAAACAGCAGCGCCTATTTTTTCGAATTCTTTCACCAATATTGGATTGGATTTTGCACCAATCAATACAGATACTGTTCCCTGCAATGTTTTAGCTAATTCCAATAAAGGGGGAACGCCAATTCCTCCTCCTATTAAAATATGTTTTTGACACTTTTTATCAATAAAAAATCCATTTCCCAAAGGTCCCATTACTTTTATCGTATCATTTTTTTGTAATGTAGTAAAATATTGTGTGCCTTTTCCTACTTCTTGATATAACAAACGTAGTGTACCTTCTTTTCGATTTATTTCACACAAACTGATAGGACGTGGCAAAAGCATTTCTCCCTTACCAGTATATAAATTAATAAATTGTCCCGGATTTGCCAATTCTGCAATTTCCCGAGCAGAAAGCAACATATCAAAAATATGATCTACATAACATTCGTTTTTTAAAATCACTGCTTGTACTAATTTTTTCATGATTTACCCCTTTTTATCGTACACGATTTAAGTCATCACGCATATCTATTACAGCTTGACGAGACGCCTGTGCAAACTCTTTTTCAGAAAATTCCGTACTATACTTTTTATTTTGATATGCAGCTATAATACCACGAGAAGAATTGATGATTGCACCCAAACCATCTTTATCAAAACATACAGATAAATCTTCAGCTGTACCGCCTTGTGCACCATATCCCGGTACCAAAAAGAAGGTATGAGGCATTCTTTTTCTTAAATCTTGGGCTTGTTTTGAATGGGTTGCGCCTACAACAGCGCCTATAGAAGAATATCCATATTTTCCTATTAAACATTCTCCCCATTTTTCTGTCAATTCTCCTACTTTTTCATACAATGTCATGCCGCCTACATCTAAATCTTGTAGTTGTCCACTATTTGGATTTGAAGTTTTCACCAATATAAAAAGCCCTCTTTCATACTGTTTGCAATTTTCTATATAAGGCTCTATAGAATCCCAGCCCAAATAAGGATTTAATGTAATAAAATCTTCTCTATAAATTTCAAAACCATTTTCTTCTATTTTTACTTTTCCAATATGTCCGTCAGAATAAGCCTCTGCTGTAGAAGCAATGTCGCTGCGTTTAATATCTCCAATCACAGTTAGTCCCATTTCTTTTGCATATGCTATTGTTTTAATATAGCAAGCAATGCCTTCTGCTCCAAATTGCTCATACATAGCAATTTGGGGTTTTACAGCCGGAATCAAATCATAAGTTGCATCAATAATTGCTTTATTAAATTGCCAAAAGGCTTCCATAGCGCCAGAAGGCGTATTTGCAGATTTTTCAAAAGCCTCTTTTTTTATAAAATCAGGAATATAAGAAAGACGAGGGTCTAATCCCACTACAATAGGATTATTTGTCTGTTTTATTTTCTCTATTAAAATATCAATGATCATGCCAAATCCTCCACAAGCGCACCGTTTTCTACAACAATATTGCCATCTACCAATGTGTACAAAACCTTTCCTTTTACATCAAATCCACCAAAAGGTGTATTTTTACTTTTGGAGGCAAATGTAGAAGGGTCTATTTTATACTCTGCATTTGGGTCAATAATTGTAATATCTGCTGCTTTTCCTATAGATAATGTGCCCTTGTCAATGCCAAGCATTTTTGCCGGATTCCAAGTCATTTTTGCAATCAATTCCATAGGCGTAAGCCAACCGCCTTCTACAAGCACTTTTATACCAAGAGGCAAAGCCGTTTCTAAACCTACAATACCAAATGCCGCTTTTTCATATTCACAATTTTTTTCATCTACACTGTGAGGTGCGTGGTCTGTTGCAATGATTTCAATCACATTTTCTTTTAAAGCTTGACAAATGGCAGCAACATCTTCTTTGGAACGCAAAGGAGGATTCATTTTTGTATTTCCATCATAATCTGTAATAAAATCATCGCTTAATGTAAAGTGATGAGGCGTTGCTTCTGCTGTAACAGATTGTCCGGCAGCCTTTGCTTGTCTAAGAAATTCTATACTTCCTTTTGTACTGATATGACAAATATGAAGTTTCGAATCTGTACTTTTTGCTAGTATGATATCTCTTGCTACAATGACTTCTTCAGAGTCATTTGAAATGCCTTTTAGACCCAAAAGCTGAGCTGCCGGTCCGGCATTCATAGAACCTCCACCTACAAGAGCCATATCTTCACAATGAGAAAGTACTGGAATGTCAAACATTTTAGCATATTTCATGGCTGTTTTTAACAATCCAGAAGAGGGTACGCTTTTGCCGTCTTCACTAATGGCACAAGCGCCGGCTTTTGCCATTTTGCCTATATTTGACAATTCTTCTCCTTTCTGTCCTTTTGTAATAGCGCCAATAGGAAGAACGTGTACAACACCTTCCCTTTCTGCTTTTAGTTTAATATATTCTACCATAATATCACTGTCGCAAACAGGGTTTGTATTTGGCATAGGACAAATTGTGGTAAAACCTCCCTTTGCGGCGCTACGAGTACCTGTTGCAATGGTTTCTTTATATTCATATCCCGGTTCACGTAAATGTACATGAACATCTATCAATCCTGGAGTCACCCAACAACCATCTGCGTCAATGATTTTATCTGCATTATCAGTAATGTTTTTTTCTATTTTTATAATCATGCCATCTTCTACCAATAAATCCATAATTGCATTTGTTTGAGAAGCGGGGTCTATAATTTGACCATTTTGAATTAAAATCTTCATTTTTTTCCTCCTTCATATAATAATTTCAGTATTGCCATTCTAACAGCGACACCATTTTTTACTTGTATGTTAATTACAGAATTTTCACCATCAATAATATCTGTACTTAACTCAATTCCTCTATTAACTGGTCCGGGGTGCATAATTAAGACATCTTTTTTAGCATATTTTAATATTTTTTTATTAATGCCAAACAACTCACGATATTCTGCTAAATCAGGAAAAGCAGTTGTTTTTTGTCTTTCAAACTGTATTCTTAATCCCATTACAATATCTGCATCTTTTACAGCCTCTTTTACATCCGGTGTTGTTTTCACTCCCAACAAACCAGAACTGCCTAACAATGTAGAAGGTCCTGCAAGTGTAATTTCGGCCCCTAATTTGGATAATCCAAAGACATTACTTCTTGCCACACGGCTATGAGAGATATCACCAATAATAGCTACCTTTAAACCTTCAAATCCCTTTTTGTATTCAGATATCGTAAATAAATCCAACAATGCTTGTGTAGGATGTTCATTCGAACCATCTCCGGCATTGATTACATGCGCAGACACATTTTTTGCTAGTATATGAGGAGCACCTGTCATACTGTGACGCATTATCATGATTTCCACACCCATTTGATCCAGCGTTTTTCCTGTATCAATCAAGCTTTCTCCTTTTTTCACACTACTGGTGCTTATACCTAAATCTTGTACTGTTGCTCCTAAATATTTTCCGGCAAGAGAAAAGGAAGTTTTTGTCCTTGTACTATTTTCATAAAATAAACTGACAATACTACAACCTTTTATTTCGTTTATTCTTTTGCTGCTATCATCAATACGAAGTTTCATTTCTTTTGCAGTTTCTAATATTTCCAAAATTTCTTCTTTTGTCATATCCTTTAATCCTAAAATATCTTTTTGATTCAGCATAATACTCCTCCTTTATCCGGCCATAAAAAGAAAGACAATCAAAAGAAAAAGCCTCTTTTCATTGTCTAATTTATACAAAAAAAGGAAGGATATAAAGAAAAAAATTTTTTCTATATTTTTTATCATACCCAATCCCTCCATTTGTAAATTTTTCTTTTATTTTAACACATACTGTTATAAAATTCCACTTATTTTAACATATACTATATTTTTATGCAAGCTATTATAAATATAAAAAAATCCTCTTCTGTAAAAAGTGAACTGAACCCAAAAAGTTAGACAATATTTTCAAATTAAAATTGTTCAAGAAGCCAGAAGGGCTTGTTGTCTGTAAATCGCGGGTGGCAAGCCCTTTAGCTTTGCTTTGATTCGTTGGTTATTGTAGTAA
>DVLQ01000050.1 GCA_018715395.1 Candidatus Coprocola pullicola
TTTGTAAAATATTTTTTAGAAAATAATAGGGCAACGATAGATATAAAAGTATGAGAAATAAAAATAAAGTTGTTTTAAAAGCTCAATAAAATAAGAAAGAATTGCTTTTTTAATCATCGTTTTGAAAAGGATGATAAAGTCGATAATTCTTCGTCAAAGATTCATTTCACTTGAGTCTTTGACGAAAAGTATAAACAAATTTGTTGCATGGATAGAAATACATTGAAATTTTATACTTTTTTTGTGACAATTAAATTTTCACTGCTGATTGCATTTAATAAAGTCTTTATTTGCCAAGCCTTTTTGCTATATTGTGTTTGTAAAAAATATAGTTTTGTCTATACTCTGAGAATTACTGTTTTTACAGTAATTCTTTTTTTAAAATTTTTATGGTTTTTACATGAGATATGAAAAAAAAGATAGATTTTTATAGAAAAAGGATAAAAATATTGACGAATATTGTAAAAATATGTATAATTATGAAAAACTATTATAATAGTCATGAAAAGTGGAGTAAGAAAGAGGGAAATTATGGTATTGTTTGATTCAGAATTAAATGTGATGGAAGTTTTATGGAAAGAAGGAGAAATAAAGGCAAGCCAAATTTGTAAAATATTGGAAAAAGAAATTGGCTGGAATAGAAATACCACTTATACAGTGATTAAAAAATGTGTAAAAAAAGGATATATTGAAAGAAAAGAACCGGATTTTGTTTGCAAAGCAATTCTTTCAAAACAAGAAGTGCAAAGCCAAGGAATTTCAAATTTGATTAAAAAGTTGTTTGGTAATTCTAAAAGTGAATTTTTGCAAGCATTTTTGGGAAGAGAAAGGCTATCAAAAGAAGATATCCAAGAATTGAAAAACTTTATGGATAACTTAAAATGATGGGGTGAAATAAATGGATTACATTTCAGTATATTTATCAGCCACATTCATGATTTTGGTAACCATATTATTTCGCAAATATGCAATGGGAAAAGTTCCGTATATTGTTTTTGATATACTTTGGATTATGACAGTTGTAAGATTTTTTATACCGATTAAATTTGAGTCTGGTTTAAGTGCTTTCAACTTATATTATGTGTTGAAAGATATGATAATTTATAAAATGGATTTAGATATTTTTTGGCTAAAACAAGTGGGAGCTGCATTATCACCTTATGTAGATATGATAAAATATATTTTATTTTTTGTATGGCTGGTTGGATTTATCATCATTAGTATGTTTTTTTATATAGATTATAAAAGAGGAATTCAGATCATAAAAAATGCAGAAAATTGTGAATATGATGTGCAAATAAAACAATGGCTAAAAAGAAAAAATTTATGTAGAAAAATTGAAATAAAAACATCTTATGATATCAATATTCCTGTATCATATGGCACTTTAAAACAAGGAATATTGCTCCCGCCGGAATTTATATGGCAAAAAAAAGAATCTGAGCAAATATTGCTGCATGAATATATACATATCAAATATTTTCATGAGTTTTGTAATATTATTTTGATAGCGCTTGTGTGTATAAATTGGTTTCATCCTTGTATATGGCTATTGTATAAATATGTTCATAGAGATATGGAAATTTTTTGTGATAGACAAGTTCTTTCTTTATTGGGAGAAAAAGAAAAGAAGTTGTATGCTTTTAACCTAATTTATTCAGCACAACAAGAAAAGAGTTCTTCTGTTGTATACAGTAATTTTGCAAGAAGTTCTGTTAAAGAGAGAATTGAAGCAATTATGAATTTTAAAAAGATGTCAGTATTTGCTGGAATTGTTTCGATTATGATACCTGCTAGTGTTGTAACTGCATTTGCTACAACAGATGTTGTAATGTCACAAAAAGAAATGTCCGGAATTACAATTATACAAGAAAAAAAGGAAAGTGTTATCACAACAGGAGCAATGCAAAATAGCATATATATGGAGGGAAATATAAAAGATATCAAACCATATATAGATAAAATAAAACAAGACAATGCTTATAAAATAAAAGACTATAAATATATTGTTTATGAAAAATTGCCTCCTCAGGAAATGATATATTCTGTAGAAGAAAATGGTTTCCGATATGAGGGTGTGTTAGTATGTGATTTTGTAAAATGTGACTATAAAAAAGAAAAATATACGGGATATTATAGTGGAATATTGTATCAATCATTGCAAAAGAAATAAAACAAAAATAACCCATATCATAATAAGGGTTATTTTTTATATTTATGACTTTTGTATCAAAGACTGCAAAGCAGTGTTTTACAACCTCCCGCTTTGTAGGGGAGAGGAAAGTTTAACAAATACAAAATGGGTGTGCAAGTATCATATGTTTTTGAGTAAACTACCCATTGTATAAAGCCAATGGTCTTTCTGCTTCATCGACGTCGCAACCTACTATCCTTACAGGCGTTGATTTGGTCAGTCCTTACCCTATACTTTTGACTACCTTAACTCACCGTCTAAAGTCAATGGGATTGCAGTAGCCTTATTTCAAAAGTACAGAAGAAAAATAATTTACGTAAAACTATTCAAAAAATAATAAAACATTTGTGTAAATGAAAAGCAAATTCATAAAAGAGCACACCAGAGGATGTATAGAAATACCACTAAAAAGGAGCATACCATCATTTATGGGCTATTTAAAAGAAAAAGTGTTATGAGGATATTTAACCAACACACAAATTTAAAATAGAATTTTCTGGGCGACTTATCGTTGGTCTGAATATAAAAAATACATAAGAGAACAAAAAAGCAGTATCAAATAAAATACAAAGCAATAGGAAGCTCCTTTTAAGAGGAGCAGATCAATCCTATAAAGAAGTGAAAGCCGGCGTCATTTAAACACCGGCTATTTTATATGCCATGATAGGGATAGTACAAACTAGGTGTTTTAGGCATGGTTGTGATTATAGGTTAGGATTTTGATAGCGACCATGTTTTTCGGTTTGTTTTGTATATTGAATGGCTTTTTTTGGACAGTGATTTAAACAAGCAAGACACATATAGCAGTTGCCTTTGTCCCAAAGAGGACGTTCGCCTTGCATATGTATCATAGAGCAAGGACAGATAGCTTCACATTTTCCGCAGCCAATGCAATCTCCTGTGATATAAAAGCGTTTTGTGTTGGTATAAAATTTGAAAAATAGAAAATGAATGAGCGTACTTTTTAAAAAAGCAAATTTGCCTTTTTCAACACGAAAAAAATTATCTTTTTCCAATAAAATCATTTTTGTAATCTTTTGCAGTAATTTATCTGCTTTTTGAAGTATGTCATTTTGTTTTTCTTTTGTTAATGTATCGAATAATACGACATAATTGTCAGGCATTGTTAAAGAAAAACCGCTGTTAAGACAGATTTTTTTCTGTTTTAATAGTTTTTTAAAAGTATTCATTGTCAATCCAATGTTTTCTCCGCAAGTAGCGATTGCAAAGGTATAAAAAGAAGAAGGACAAGAAAACTGTATTTTTTTTAAAAAAGTAACAACAGGTTTTGGTAATCCCCAAGCATAGACGGGAAAGATAAAGCCTACTTTTTCTCCTCCTTGTATGGAGTAATGAAATTCATTTTTTTTAATTGCTTCTGCAATGTTTATGATAGGTTCTTTTAAAGAATCAGAGAGTGATTTTGCTACATATAAAGAATTACCTGTTCCTGAAAAATAAAATAGCATATAAAAGCCTCCTTTGATATTTTTTATTATTATACACTTTTTTTTACAAAAATGGCGTATGATTGAAGAAAGCGTTTTATTTTTTTTGGAGGAAAAAAGATATGTTAGAAAAAGCAATTTTGTTAGCTGTAAAAGCACATAAAGGACAAAGGGATAAAGGAGGAAAGCCTTATATTTTACATTGTTTAAGAGTAATGCTTTCTTTAGAAAACGAAAAAGAACAGATTGTGGCAGTGCTGCATGATATTTTGGAAGATACAATGGTGACAAAAGAAACATTACAAAAAGAGGGATTTTGTAATGAAATCATAGAAGCAGTGATAGCTTTGACGAAAAAAGAGGAGGAGAATTATTTTGATTATATTGAAAGATTAAAAAATAATACAACTGCTAAAAAAGTCAAATTAGCAGATTTAAAAGATAATATGAATATCAAAAGAATTCTACACCCTACACAGCAGGATAGTGAAAGAGTAGAAAAATATAAAAAAGCAAAAAAGTTGTTGGAAGAAGAATAAAAAATTATGAATAGTAAAAATGTATAAAAAATGACTTTATTTTTTTTACAAAATGTTGCAAATTATTTTTTGGTTATGATATAATGATATGACTTATTTTCAAAAATGTAAATAGATACTTTTATATACTATAGTATCTATTTAATACTATAATATATAAAAAGATACTACAAGGAGAAACTATCATGAAACAATGCAAAGGGCAGTATGACTATCCTATGGAAGCGACACTGGAATTGATAGGAGGAAAGTGGAAAGCATTATTGCTTTGGCATTTAGTCCATGGAACACTGCGTTTTCATCAATTACGAAATTTGGTTCCCCAAGCTACTGCTAAAATGTTGACACAACAGTTACGAGATTTGGAAAGAGATGGTTTGATTGATAGAAAAGTATATCCTGTTGTACCTCCTAAAGTAGAATATTCTCTTTCGGAATTTGGTAAAACTTTAATTCCTCTACTGGAGGTGATGCATGATTGGGGAAAAGAGTATTTGCAAAAAAATGAAATACAATAGTGTAATCATATTATGAAATAAAAAATGTAGTAAAAAAAATACCATTATTACAGCACAATAGAAAAATTTAATTGTCAATATTGTATAATTTTGTAAAGAAAACAAATATAAAATGTCAAAAATAATCATTTTTAAAAGTACATTACGTTAACTTTGTTAAAAAAACGTCGATTTTAAGAAATTCTTTTCATTACGATATCTTATTTGTTTTATTTATGATACAATATGGTAGAAATGCTGAAAGGAAAAACATGGAAAAACTTTTTGGCATGATAAGGTCAGGTGAAGGAATGGATTTAGAAGAAAAAACAAACAATATGAAAATAAAGCCTTTTACTCATTTGCATGTTCACACAGAGTACAGCCTTTTAGACGGCTCTGCCAAAATTAAGGAATTAGTAGCAAGAGCAAAACAATTAGGAATGGATAGTATTGCTATTACAGACCATGGCGCTATGTATGGCGTGATAGAGTTTTATAAGGCGGCAAAAGAAATTGGTATCAAACCTATTATTGGCTGTGAGGTTTATGTGGCAAATGGTTCCCGTTTGCAAAAGGATAATAAAAATGGATATCAATATAGCCATTTGGTGCTTTTGGCAGAAAACAATGAAGGGTATCAAAATTTAATTAAGCTGGTATCTTATGGATTTTTGGATGGATTTTATTATAAGCCAAGGATTGATAAAGAGCTGTTAAAAAAGTATCATAAAGGTATTATTGCCTGCAGCGCTTGCCTTGCTGGAGAAGTTTCTAAAAAGATATTGACTGTTTCTTACCAAAAGGCTAAAGAAGCTGCATTGGAATATGAAGAAATATTTGGAAAAGGAAATTATTTTTTAGAATTACAAGACCATGGTATGCCTCAGCAAAAAAGGGTGAATGAGGCTTTGAGAAAAATTCACAAAGAAACCGGTATTCCTATGATATGCTCCAATGATAGTCATTATATTAACAAAGAAGACGCCCAGCCCCATGATATATTGTTATGCATACAAACAGGTAAAACCATACAGGATGAAAATCGAATGCGTTATGAAGGAGGGCAGTTTTATCTAAAAAGCAGTGAGCAAATGTATGCTCTTTTTCCAGAAGATATACAAGCGCTGGAAAATACGTATCAGATTGCCCAAAGATGTAATGTAGAATTTGTTTTTCATGATTTAAAACTGCCTCGTTTTGATGTGCCGGAAGGAAAAACGGCAAAGCAGTATTTAAGAGAGCTTTGTTATGAGGGATTTGCAAAAAAATATCCCAATGCGTCCCAGACATTGCGGCAAAGATTGGATTATGAACTGCATACCATTGAAACCATGGGCTATGTGGATTATTTTTTGATTGTTTGGGATTTTATTAAATTTGCAAAAGACAACGGTATTATTGTAGGACCGGGAAGAGGCTCTGCCGCAGGCAGTATTGTTTCTTATTGTTTGTCTATTACCACAATAGATCCTATTGCCTATGATTTGATATTTGAACGCTTTTTAAATCCGGAAAGAGTGAGTATGCCTGATATTGACGTAGACTTTTGCTATGAAAGACGGCAGGAGGTTATTGACTATGTGATTGAAAAATATGGCGAGAGCCATGTGGCGCAGATTATCACATTTGGAACAATGGCTGCAAGAGCCGCCATAAAAGACGTGGGAAGAGCTTTGGCTATGCCTTATGCAGATGTGGACAGAGTTTCTAAAATGATTCCTACAGAATTGGGTATTACCATAGAAAAAGCCTTAGCAATGAATAGTGAACTTAAAAAAGCCTATGAAGAGGAAGAAGATACAAGATATTTGATTGATATGTCTAAAAAACTGGAAGGACTTCCAAGGCATTCTTCTACTCATGCGGCGGGCGTGGTCATTTGTAAAGACGCTGTAATGGAGTATGTGCCTTTAAATTCCAACGATGGCGCCATTACAACACAATATACCATGAATACATTGGAAGAATTGGGCATACTAAAAATGGATTTCTTAGGATTGCGTACATTGACGGTTATACAAAATGCAGTTAAAGAAATTGAGAGAATACATGGTATTAAAATAGATATTGACCATATCGACCAAGAAGACCAAAAGGTTTATCAGTTGATTGCTCAGGGAAAGACAGAAGGCTTATTTCAGTTAGAAAGTCCTGGAATGAAGCAGTTTTTAAAAGAATTGCAGCCTACTACATTGGAGGATTTGATTGCGGGAATTTCATTGTATCGTCCCGGTCCTATGGATTTTATACCAAAATATATAAAAGGAAAAAGAAACAAAGAAAATATACAATATACTCATCCATCTTTGGAGCCGATTTTAAAAACCACATATGGCTGTATTGTATATCAGGAACAAGTGATGCAGATTGTACGAGATTTGGCAGGCTATAGTCTGGGACGAAGTGATTTGGTACGCAGAGCCATGAGTAAAAAGAAAGCAGATGTGATGGCGCAAGAAAGAAAAAACTTTGTATATGGCATTGGACAAGAGGTGCCCGGCTGTGTGAAAAATGGCATTCCTGAAACAGTTGCAGAAAAAATATTTGATGAAATGACAGACTTTGCAAAATATGCCTTTAATAAAAGCCACGCTGCGTGTTATGCTGTGGTAGGATATCAAACAGCATGGTTAAAAACATATTATCCTGTAGAATTTATGGCGGCGTTGATGACAAGTGTGATGGATCATTCTGATAAAGTTGCAGGATATA
Source organism: Candidatus Coprocola pullicola (assembly GCA_018715395.1). Classification (GTDB taxonomy): domain Bacteria; phylum Bacillota; class Clostridia; order Lachnospirales; family Anaerotignaceae; genus Coprocola; species Coprocola pullicola. Next base: position 7,394 of record DVLQ01000050.1, read on the forward strand.
TTGATGAATGTAAAAAAATGGGGATTGCATTACTTCCGCCGGATTTAAACGAAGGCTATGGACATTTTTCTGTTTCAGATGGGAAAATACGATTTAGTCTTTCTGCAATTAAAAATGTAGGAAAAAATATGATAAAAGCACTTGTAGCAGAACGAGAACAAAACGGAAACTATACTTCCTTAACAGACTTTTGTAATCGTATGCAGTCAGGAGAGCTCAATAAAAGAAGTATTGAAAGTATGATTAAAGCGGGAGCTTTGGACTCTTTGGGAGGTTTTCGAGCTCAGTATATGACTGTTTATAAAGCAATATTAGAAGGCGTGGGACAATCCAGAAAGAAAAATCTGGAGGGACAGCTTTCTTTGTTTGATATTGGAAAAGAAGAAGCAAGCTATCAGAAAGAACAGCTGCCGGAAATGGACGAATTTCCCATGAGGGAAAAGCTGGCATTAGAAAAAGAAGTGCTGGGAATTTATGTTAGCGGACATCCTTTGGCAGAGTATGAAGCTTTGCTGGAGAAAAAAACAAATTGCACCAGTAAAGACTTTGCTGTGGAAGAAGAAAATACTGCAAAGACAGTGGAAGATGACGCAAGAGTTACAGTTGGAGGTATGATTGTTCACAAAAGTGTGAAATATACAAGAAATAATAATACTATGGCATTTTTGACTTTAGAGGATTTAAGCGGAAATATGGAAATTGTTGTTTTTCCAAATGTATATGAAAAAGTATCAAAAATCATAGGAGAAGAATCTGTGGTACTGGTAAAAGGAAGAGCCGGTATTTCAGCAGAAGGAGAGGGAAAAATCATTGCTTCAGAAATAGAACTTCTACAGACGCAAACAGACCAAAGAGCCACTGTTTTGGGGCTGATATTAACAAAAGACAGCAATGCTTCTTTGCAGGATATTACAAATATACTCCATAAATATCATGGAAATTTGCCGGTATATATACATGACCAAAAAAAAGAACAAAAATTTAAAGCCGACAGCAAATATTGGATTAAAGAAGATGATTTACTTTTGCAGGAATTGCATATGCTTTTAGGAAAAGACAATGTCATATTAAAAAGAAAAAATATGATATAAGAGAGAAAAATTTTTTGTTTACAAGTATGATTCAAGTCAGTACAATGTTAAAAAAGTATAAAAATATTACAACCAAAATATTGTTTTACAACGTTATGTTCCACAAGAGAAGGACAGTATAAAAAGGGGCAGTATTTTTGGTTTTTATATAAAAGGCAATATAGAATTTGGATTGGGAGGAATCAAAACATGGAACAAAATCTGAGAAAAATCGGTGTTTTAACAAGCGGTGGCGACGCTCCGGGAATGAATGCGGCTATCAGAGCGGTTGCCAGAACAGCCATCAATAATGGTATTGAAGTGATAGGAATTCGTAAGGGATATGATGGTTTGCTTAACGCAGATATTAAACCCATTGAAGGAAAAAATGTATCAGACATTATCAATAGAGGCGGTACCATACTGCATACAGCACGCTGTCTTGAAATGCTTACAGAAGAGGGACAGATAAAAGCGGCGCAGATTTATAAAGTTCTTGGATTAGACGGTTTAATTGTCATTGGCGGAGACGGGTCTTTTAGAGGTTGTCAAGCATTGGCAAAACATGGCGTAAACTGCATTGGTATTCCTGCAACAATCGATTTGGATATGAACTGTACAGAATATACCATTGGTTTTGATACTGCAGTAAATACAGGAACAGAGGCTATTAGCAGATTAAGAGATACTTCCAGTTCTCACGAAAGATGTTCTGTAGTGGAAGTAATGGGTAGAGATGCCGGATATATTGCGCTTTGGTGTGCTATGGCTGGCGGCGCAGAGGAAGTACTTATTCCTGAAGAAAAAGATGTAATCAATAATGAAAGAGTCATTCAGCAGATTTTAGAAAATAGAAGTATGGGTAAAAGACATAATCTGATTGTTGTAGCAGAAGGAATTGGAGGAACACAAAAATTGGCGAAGGATATTCAACAAATTACAGGTATCCAAACTAGAGCCACTATATTAGGACATTTGCAAAGAGGCGGAAGTCCAACGGTGATTGACCGTATGCACGCTTCTATTATGGGATATAAGGCAGTCAAAGCATTGATGGATGGAGAAAGAACAAGAGTTGTGGTATATAATCATGGGCAATATGGAACAATGGATATTGAAGAAGCATTGTCTATGGAAAAAAGATATGACCCTGAAATTTATGATATTGTAAAAACATTAGCCGTTTCAAAATAAAATGCTATAGCAAGAAATTGGGACGCTCTGTGCGTCCTGATTTTTGAAAGCAATCATAGACGGCAAAATAGCAAAGTATGTCTAGGCTTATCTACATGAAAAATTTATAAATAGGAATAAAAATTTGACTTTAGCATAGTAGAGAGTTGATTGAAAAAAAGAACAAGCCTTTTAGGCTTGTAAAATATCTATTTTCTTTTATGACAAGAAAAACGGTATGATTCAAAGGAGGAAAATTGTTTTGAGAAGAACGAAAATTGTTTGTACATTAGGACCGGCAACAGATGATGTGGAAATCATAAAGGATTTAATTCGTAATGGCTTAGATGGAGCTCGTATCAATTTTTCCCATGGCACATATGATTCTCACACAGTCATTATTGATAAATTAAAACAAGCCAGAGAAGAACTCAATGCGCCTATTCCATTGATTTTGGATACAAAAGGTCCTGAAATTAGATTAAAACAATTTGATGCAGATAAGTATTATTTAGAACATGGTGCAAAGTTTACATTGACAACAGAAGATATCGTTGGGGATCAAAACAGAGTTTCAGTTACATATGAAAATCTGCCAAACGATTTAGAGGTTGGAGCGCGAGTGCTCATTGATGATGGTTTAATTGAACTTCGAGTGGAAAGTATTGTAGGAAAAGAAGTAAATTGTGTTGTAGTAAATAGCGGCTTTGTCAGCTCTAATAAAGGTGTGAATATTCCGGATGTATACGTGCATCTGCCCTCTTTGACACAAAGAGATATAGAAGATATTAAATTTGGTATCAAAATGGGATTTGACTATGTGGCGGCGTCTTTTATCCGTTCTGCCGCGGATGTCATTAACATTCGTAAAGTACTGGAGGAAAACGGAGGAAATGACATTCAGATTATTGCAAAAATTGAATGTCGTGAAGGCGTTGTAAATATTGATGAAATTTTAGAGGTTGTAGATGGCATTATGGTAGCCAGAGGAGATTTGGGCGTAGAAATTCCTCCTGAAGAAGTGCCTTTGGTACAAAAATCTTTGATTGAAAAAGCAAATGCCGCAAGCAAGCCGGCTATTACAGCAACACAGATGCTGGAGAGTATGGTTTCTAATCCAAGACCAACAAGAGCGGAAGCAAGCGATGTAGCAAATGCTATTTTTGATGGTACAGACGCTATTATGCTTTCCGGAGAAACTGCCAAAGGCGATTATCCGGTAGAGGCTGTTGCCATGATGGCAAAAATTGCTGAAAGAACGGAAAACAGCATTAATTATGCTCATAATTTGACAAAAACATTTGGCGCGGCAAAAAATATTACAAATGCAATCAGTTACGCAGCCTGTACTACAGCGGCAGAGTTGAAAACAGCTTGTATTTGTACTGTGACAAAATCCGGCTTTACAGCAAGAATGATCTCAAAACATCGTCCAGTATGCCCCATTGTTGGCTGTACAATGGATAAAAGAACATGGCGTCAGATGAATCTTGTTTGGGGCTGTAGTGCAATTTATCATGAAAAAACAAGGGACCAAGAAGTATTTGAATTGGCAATGAAGAGCGCTGTAGAAAGCGGTATTGCAAAAAATGGAGATACAGTTGTGATTGCGGCTGGGGTGCCTCTTGGCGTTACAGGATCTACCAATACATTGCGTGTTGATATTATTGGCGATGTGCTGGCAAAGGGAGTTGGATTTGGAGAAAAAGTTTCCGGTAAAGCAAGGGTAATCAAGGTTTTAAAGGAAGCAGAAAATCGTTTTAGAAAGGGTGATATCCTTGTAACAACTACAACAGACGGAGATTGGCTGCCTTATATTAAAAAAGCGTCCGCTGTTATTGTAGGTCCTGTAGATCCAGATCATATTGGTATGTGTCATACAGAAAATGTGTGTAGAGCGTTGAATATTCCTATGATTGCTTGCAATATGAAAGTAATTGATTTTATGCCAAATGATTCTTTGATTACAGTAGACCCTCAAAAGGGATATATTTATACAGGTATTCCAAAATAATATTATCATACAAAAGACGCTTTATAAGAAGCGTCTTTTGTATAGAGAAAACCATGTGTTAGATGCATGGTTTAAAAAAGCCTTTTGGTTTTGAAGTAGAAGTAAAAACTCCTTTTCACTATAATGAAACTGCGGTCTGCCAACTGCAAAAAAATAGTGAAAAGTCCGTATATGGGTATGACCAATAGATATAGTTAAAATAGAATTGTAAATATCATATTGTATTTGCACCAAAGTATAGAGCAAAAGTGTTTTATTACCAAAAAAGGAAAGCAAAATATTGAGAAAATTGTGTGAGTGAAAAAGAGTAAATAGAGCAAAAGTAGAAGTATATCCAATTGATGTACGTAGATTGATAGAGATATCGCCAAAAATAAGTGTATTAAGTTTTATGAGATATTTGAAAGGAAAAAGCAGTTGTAGAAACAATTTCGTGAATTGAAATACAAATATAGAAATAGAGAGTTTTGGTGTAAAGGCTATTATGTTGATACAGCAATAAAAAATACAGATAGAACAGCTGAATGTATAGAACTTAAAAAGATCAACTGACAGCGCAGATGACGCTGAGATAAGGGGAGCAGACTGAGTTATAGGTTTACACATAGCCAGGAGCAGAGGGCTATGCCCCGCACTCACAGAAAAAACCACCCGCTAGGCAAGAGGGTGTTTTTTAGCATAATAGAAAGGAAAAGAATATGGAACAAAAATATGAAGTAAAAAAATTAAGAGAAAATGCTATGTATTTACAAAAAGCCGCACAATGGTTTCATCAAAAATGGGACATTGCTTTAGAAGAATATCAAAAAAGCATACAAATGTGTATAATCAAAAATAAAAAAATACCGCAATGGTATATTGTAATCAATGAAAAAGAGGATATCATTGCAGGAGCCGGAGTGATAGAAAATGATTTTCATAATCGAAAAGATTTGACGCCAAATGTGTGCGCTTTATTTGTAGAAGAACAATATCGTAAAAGAGGAATTGCAAAACATGTATTAGATTTTATAAAACAAGATTTAAAAGAACTTGGATTGAAAGAAATCTATTTGGTAACAGACCATACACAGTTTTATGAAAAATGTGGATGGGAATTTTTAACAATGGTCATGGGAGAAGATAATTTGCCGGAGCGGATGTATGTTACAAAGATATAGAGGTTTATAAAAATAATAAAGATAATATGAAGAAAATGACTTTATATACGCTTATATATTTTGATAAGGATATATTGAAGGAAGCGTTATTGAATGAAACTTTGCAAGATATTTAAAATATTTTTTATAGTTGCTATTATTTTAGCATTATATAAATATTCTATGTCTTGTAATTGCTAAAACAATTTAATTAAATTTTTTTAGTAGTTGCAAACATAAAAGAAGATAATATTTAAAATTTTTATAATGAATCAGAAAAAGGTTGTTTAGAAAATAGAATGTTCTTATTTTCAGCTGTGTCTGAATCATTATGATATTTTTGAATGAGTTTTATGATTTTATCACGGATAAGAACTGAATTTTGTTCCACTAGAATATGATCGGTTTTTTGTTCTTTCATATCTCATTCATCAGCCATTTTATGAATTGTTTTTATATTTTGAATTATCAAATGGATGTTAGTATAAAACAATAAGATTAAGAGGGCATAATAAAGGGAATTAGTTGATCCTATTGCTTGGCTATGGAATTTGCCAATACTGGACGAGGCTTATAGCATTTATGGTGTTTTAAATATATTCTATCTAAGAAGTAAAGACGTTTGTAATATCTTTCACTTAAACTGCTATTTGTAATTCTGCAAGTATGGGTTGTAATGTTTGATTTAGTTTTTGGATTTGTTGTTGTATTTTTTGTATGTCATAAATAGATTTGTTTCATGTTGAGGATATGGGAAAAGTATAGTAAAAGTGATACAAAATATCTATATATAAGAGTGAAAGTATGAACTTAAAGGAACGATTAAAAAGAAAGGAAAATGACAATATAAAAGTTAAGCCGAAAGATAAAAATGAATTATTACATGCCTCAAAAATATCATAGTGTGGCTAGAAATATTACAATTATCAATGCTAAAAGAATCGAATAAATTTTAAAATTTGATTGGTAGCTGCTGTTTGAAAAAAGGAGAAAGAAAATGATAGAGATAAAGATGGAGTGTGAAAAATGTGATATCCAAACAGAAGGTAATTTTCTATCAGTGCAGACAGAGTTTACAACAGAAATTTCAAAAGTAATGGAAGAACTTTTAACGCAGTGTCATGTAATAAAAGGGCGCTGAGTAGAGAAGATAAGGTATTAGATAGATGAATTACAAGAAAAATTTTTATAAATAAAAAGAAGGAAATAATAAAATTTCAAATTAAAAATGGAGCTTGCAATATTGACATGAACAAAGGCAAAAGTAGAATATTTAGTAGATTTGGTAAAAACAGTTTCAGTGATGAAAAAAAGGATATCAGAAAGCTGGAACTATTCGAAGAAAAAGAATTAATGATTCAAATTATGATACAAGAGTTGGAAAAGTCGTATAAAACTCATTAACAGCTTGATAAAAAATTTAGAATGGGTGAAAGAATCTAAAAAAAGATGATAAATAAAATAGCATTATACATCACAAAAAATTAGGTTTTATAAGGAGAATTTTTAAACATAAAAAATACTTGGTAATAAAATTTTTTTCTCATTCCATGAGAAAAATCATTCGTATTTTATTATATTTGTAATTTTACTGTGTTTGAGTGAGAGCAGAGGTGATTTTTTCCTACAAAATAGGAAAAATATTTTACTTTTCCATTTATACTTTTTCTGCATTTGCCATCCAAATGGTTATGTCAAAGTACAAATAAACAGAAAAAAGCGTCGCTAATGAGGTATGCCGAAGTGTTCATAAACATAAAAAATACTCACTAATAAAGTGATAAGAGAGATGAAGGAAGTTTATTCAATGGTAAAGGAACTGGTAGAATTAAAAGGCTGTATGGAAACAGACAGACAATGTTTTATTCAAAGAAAAAATATATGTAAATGCTGTAAATGGGAAAAGTAGAAGAAACCATGGAACACATTACACAATACCTGTTTCCAAATTGGAGGAAAAACTTCAAATGAGATATTTGAAAAGATTTCCTAAAGAATATCAAAAAGAAGAAGCAGAAAAAAAGAAGAACAAAAAACAATACAAGTACAGAAGAAATTTTATATTGGAAAAAGACACTGAAAAGCCATACACGCAGCGTGACCATAAGAAGCGGAAAAATAAGACCTGTTTACAGCTATCTGGAAAGGATCGCTAAAGAAAAGCGGATGATATAGCGTTTGTATGATATGTTTTTGACGAAGCATTTTATCAAGTATACAACAGATGTTTTGGATTTGTAAGGATATGATATACAATCAGAAGCAAAATTTAATATAGAGTAAATCTTATCTACTGCATGGCTAATTGGAAAATCTATCAGTATTTTATTGACTATACTTACAATGTGTTTGAGGAGGAAAATGATTTTGATGGTAATAGGAGATATCCATGTAGAATATTTTGAATACAAGCATAGACAGATGCTTTGCATTACAAAAGCCCGGTTCTGTATAAAACAGAACCGGGCTTTTAAGGCTATTGTTACTTGTTTACTTTCTTTTGCTTTCTGCACAATGCAACGGGTGGTTTTGATTGTAATGAAAGTAATGTTGACAAGAGTTTGGTATGAGCGTATCAATACAATGCTAAGTTGGATTATAATTTTTCTAATTCTTCCATCCATATACGATAAAATGCATCTGTAGGCATTCTCCAATCGCCACGAGGGGAAAGACTAATTGTGCCTACTTTTGGACCATCAGGCAAACAAGAACGTTTAAATTGCTGTAAAAAGAAACGGCGATAAAAGTTTTTCAGCCATTTTAACAATGTTGCTTTGTCATATTCTCCGGCAAAAGCTTGTTCTGCCAAAAAGAGTATTTTGGAAGGAGAAAAGCCAAAACGCACAACGTAATATAAGAAAAAGTCATGTAATTGATAAGGTCCAACGATTTCTTCAGTTTTTTGATTGATATTTCCTTTTTCATCCGGAGGTAATAATTCAGGGCTGACAGGCGTATCTAAAACATCTGACAAAATATCTTTTGCTACTTGAGAAAGAGAACCGTATTGTGCAACCCATTGGACTAAAATACGCACAAGGGTTTTGGGAACGCCTGCATTAACGCCATACATAGACATATGATCGCCATTATAAGTTGCCCATCCCAATGCTAATTCTGAAAGGTCGCCGGTGCCAACAACAAGCCCGTTTTCTTTGTTGGCGATGTCCATTAAAATTTGCGTTCTTTCTCTTGCCTGTGTGTTTTCATATGTGACGTCATGTATAGAAACATCATGTCCGATATCTTCAAAGTGCTGTAATGCCGCTTTTTGTATAGAAATTTCACGAATTTGTACCCCAAGAGCTTCCATAAGAGATAATGCATTGCGATAGGTTCTATCTGTTGTACCAAAGCCTGGCATAGTGATACCTATAACATGATTTCTAGAAAATTTTAAATAGTCACAAGCCTTTACAGCCACTAAAAGAGCAAGAGTGGAATCAAGCCCTCCGGATATGCCCACTACAATAGATTTTACCTGTGTATGCTCGATTCTTCTGGCAAGCCCTACTACTTGTATATTAAAAATATCTTGGCAGCGTTGGTCTAAAAAGGCATTTGTGTCAGGAACGAAAGGATTTGGCTTGATTACTCGTTCCAATTGCTCTATTACAGATTGTGCTTTCATAGAAAATGTAATTTCTCTATAAGAAGGCAGTGGTATTTGACAATCCATAAAGCTGGAGTTTTTTCTTCTGTCATTTGCTAAAAGCTCTAAATCTACATCAGCATAAATGATTTGGCTTTCTCTTAAAAAGCGTTTAGATTCTGCCAAAAGACTTCCATTTTCATAAATAATGCCATGACCGCTGAAGACCATGTCTTGTGTAGACTCTCCCACACCCGACGAAGAATAAACATAGGCGCCAATACAACGAGAGGATTGTTGAGAAATTAGTTTTTTTCTATAATCATATTTTGTGGCAAGCTCATTACTGGCAGAAGGATTTAGTAAAATGGTTGCTCCGGCAACAGCTTGATAAGAGCTGGGGGGAATGGGACTCCATAAATCCTCGCAAAGTTCCACGCCTATTTTGCAGTAAGGAATTTGTTCTGCTGTAAAAAGTAAATCCGCGCCAATAGGTACTTTTTGTCCACAGAGTGTGATTTCTTTTGAAATCAGTTCGGAAGCGGATGAAAACCAACGTTTTTCATAAAATTCACCATAATTGGGCAAAAAAGTTTTTGGTACAACACCTAAAATTTTTCCTCTATAAATAGCTACGGCACAATTAAAAATCTGATTATCAGCAGCAATGGGCAGCCCTACAACAGTAAAAACATCTATGCTTTGAGAAGCGGATACAATGTCGGAAAGTCCTTTTTGGGCAGATTCTAAAAGAGAAAACTGAAAAAATAAATCTCCGCAAGTATAAGTTGTAATAGACAGCTCGGGAAAAACAAGCACTTGTATTTGTTTTTCTGCTGCTTTTTGCATTAGCTGTATCAGTTTATCTTTGTTATAAATACAATCTGCTAATTTACATTTTGGTACAGCCGCTCCAACTCTGATAAAACCATACATAATATCACTCCTTTGTAAAAATATAGTTTCTTAACTATAGAATGGGTTAAAATTTGCGAAATAAACCAATTACTTTTCCTAAAATTTTTACATCTCTTACCAAAATAGGCGACATAGAGGCATTTTCAGGCTGAAGACGAATGTATTTTTTTTCTTTGTAATAGGTTTTGACAGTGGCGGAATCCTCTAAAAGTGCTACTACAATATCACCGTTGTTTGCAGAGGATTGCTGACGAACCAATATCAAATCTCTGTTAAAAATACCAGCTTCAATCATACTTTCTCCTTTGACACGTAACATAAACATATTATCATTTTTGTTTAAATAGTTGGCAGGCAAAGGAAAGGTATCTTCGATATTTTCTACAGCTAGTATGGGAGTGCCGGCTGTGATGGTGCCTACAATAGGTATTTCTATTACTTCTTTTTCATCACTATGGTCTAATATTTCGATAGCTCTTGGTTTGGTTGGGTCACGACGAATGAGTCCCTTTTTTTCCAGACGAGAAAGATGCCCATGTACTGTAGAAGTGGATTTTAAGCCAACTGCCTCACAAATTTCCCTTACAGAAGGAGGATAGCCCTTTTTTTGTACTTCTGTTTTTAAATAGTGTAATATTTGTTCTTGCTTAGATGATAAATCTCGCATAGAATCACCTCTTTAATATTTACTTTAGAATCCTATCGCTATTACTATATCATAAATGATATATAAAATCAAATATATGTTCGTAAAATTTTTAGAAAGTATTGACAAGGAATATATGTTTTTATATAATACAAATGAAGAATAAAAGTTCGTATTTATAGTAAAAATAGAATAGGTATTCTTACGAGAGGTGATTTTATGAGAAAAAAAGAAAAAAGAAGAGTATTTTGTATATTGTTTTTGGGATTTGTTATTACATTTGCTTGTGCAGTGTGGAATCAAACAAAACAAAAATGGGAATTTACAGGGTATCAACAAGTTACGATACTGCCGGGAGATACTGTTTGGGGTATTGCAGAAGAATTTAAAGTAAAGGAAAGAAAAACAATGGATTATGCACAAGAAATTATGAAATTAAATAAAATGTCATCGGATATGTTGAAAGAAGGAGAAAAAATTATCATTCCGTTATATCGTTGAAAAAAATCTCATTGCTTTTGAAAAAGCAGTGAGATTTTTTATGATTATAAAAAACAACAGTTGTGAAAGAACTAATAGATATAGTATACTAATAATTCAATATAGTGTATAGTTCTGTTGACTTAATATGAAAATGCAGAAAAAATTTTAAAAATGTAATTCCAAAAAAGAGTATAAAAAAGCCGGCACATGAAAAATTTTTAAAATAAAAATCAGTATTTTGTTTATTATTGAAAATATGTAACATCGGCAATAAAACAAAGAGTTTCACTGGAAAAATACAAATGGTTGTGGATGATACTATGATAATGGAACAAAAAATTAGAAATTATATCCAAAATAGAATCCTTTTTCGTTTTGTACTAAGTTTTAAAAATTTTATAGAAATATTCTGTTACATGATTACTGACATTATCACCAAAAAATCATAAATATGATGATTTGATTTTGGATAGTCAAGCATAAGCGTCATATGATAAGCACCAGCAATGGTAATAAGGATTGTATCTGTAATATGGTATGAGTGTAATATCGGTATTGCTATCTCTTATACTAGGCAAGCAGAAAGCAATCACAATCTTTGTTTCAGAATTCAGCAATATCCAAATGCTACTGTTGTTTTATTTTAATATTGGTGTCGTTATGCTATTTATCAGAATGTAGGTTGACTTTTTGTAAAAGAGAATGAGAAAGAGTTCTCAAAAAAAGAGAAAATGACCAATCCAACCATAAATAGAAATGTAAGAAACACCATTTGACAGATGATTATTCAATCTTTTTGTATTTGTCTAAGAAAGCAGTAAGCTTCAAAATAAAGTAAAAGAACAATGAAAATAATATTTGGTGCAAAACGAAATCTTTTAAAAAAAGCTTTGATAAAGGCAGGAAACTTATTTTTGCAAAAGTTTAAATGAAAAATAGCTTGATTCTATGATAAGTATTGCTGTATATACTACTAGTATAGTTAAAATTCTTTGCGTTTGTTTCCTTCAACAAAAAGTCTTCTCAATCCAGAACTTTAAGGGAGTGAATGGGTTTTTTAAAATGATGTTTAAAAGGAATAGAAAAGTGGTATTTGTGTCAGGCAAAAGTATTTCTGCCACAAGAGGGCTTTTCGAATAGTTTTTATGAGAAGATTTTATTCCATTGGGTTCTAAGATAAGCTAATGATGATATTTATGACAAATATATTTTTGATACCCATAATTATCTTTGTCATAACAATAAAAGGAATAAAAAAATAATGAGGATAAGAAACAGCGAAATTTTTAGAATTAATTTTTATATTTATGCATAGAAACAGTTCCTTTCTGGGAAAATCAGTATTTTTTATTTCGTTATACTTTTGATAAGAGGCTGTTGGCTACATTATTTTAATGTAACAGAATCTAATGTATGAAACGGAGGCATTTATTATGAAAAAACTTCCTATTTTTCTTTCTTTGGAAGGAAAAAAGATATTGGTTGTAGGAGGAGCAAGAGCGGCATTGATTAAAATAAAAACATTGTTGGAAGCAGAAGCTGATTTTATGGTTATAGCAAAATACTTTTTAGAAGAAACGGAATCTCTTTTAAAACAAGCAAAAATATGTTATGAAAAAAAAGAGGTTACCATACAAGACTTAAAAAATATTTTTTTGATATTTGCCGGAGCAGACAGACAAACAAATGATATGATATATTTGTGGGCAAAACAAAAAAATATATTATGCTGCAAAGCCGATGGAAAAGGAGATTTTATTGTACCGGCTCATAAGAGGGAGGGGAGTTTGACACTAGCTGTCAGTACAGACGGATTATTTCCTTTGCTGGGAAAAAAGATTTGTAATGATATGGATTTATCTGTAGGAAAAAAACTGGAATGTTTGGCAGAGCAAAGAAAAAAAATATTGCAAACCATTCCCAAACAAGAGCAAAAAAAGGCATTGCAAGAGCTATTGAAGGAGTAAAAAATGAAAAGTGTGATAAAAATTGGAACAAGAGCAAGCCAGTTGGCAATCAAACAAGCAGAACTGGCGAAGGAGGCAATACAATCTGTTTTGGATACAGAAATCGAAATTGTAACCATTACCACAAAGGGAGATAAAATACTTCACAAAACATTGGACAAAATCGGAGGAAAGGGACTTTTTGTAAAAGAAATTGAAAAAGCGCTGCTAGAAGGAACCATTGACATTGCTGTGCACAGTATGAAAGATATGCCTGAGGATATGCCGGAAGGATTGACGTTGGGGGCAGTTTTGAAAAGAGAAAATCCTATGGACGCTATTGTCTGTAAAAAAGCTTTGACATGGAAGACACTGCCAAAGGGCGCCAAAGTTGGAACGGGCAGTCTTAGAAGAAAGGTTCAGCTTTTGTCGATTCGTCCGGATTTGAATGTAGTGCCTATTCGTGGCAATATTATGACAAGGCTTGATAGACTGGAACAAGATTTGGACGCAGTGGTGTTGGCTGTTGCAGGGCTTATAAGAAATGGACAGCATCAGAGAATTTCTTATATCTTTAAACTGGATGAAATGATACCGGCAGCTTGTCAAGGTATATTAGCATTGCAGATACGAAAAAAAGATATTTTTTTAAAAGAGGTCATGAAAAAAATATTAGATGAAGACGCCTATTATTGTCAGAAGGCAGAAAGGGCTTTTTTAACAGAAATTGGCGCAGATTGTCATGCTCCTGCAGGAGCCTTGGCAGAAATAAAAGAAAAGAAACTGTTTATGACAGCATTGTTTTATACAGACAGGCTGTTGCAGACACAAGCAAGTGCAGATGTGACACAAGCAGAAGCGTTAGGAAAAAAATTGGCCAAAGATATCAAAAAACAGATGGATATGCAATGGGTAAAATATTGACAGATTTTGTTCACTTAACATGAAAATAAAAATACAGAAAAGAATTTTAAAAATGGGATTCTAAAAAAGAATATAGAAAGAAAAAACAACACTTGAAAAAATTATTAAAAGAAAAACCAATGTTTTGCTTGTTGTTGAGAGTATGCAACACTTACGGCAAAAGTAAGTGATTGTCAGAACAAACAAGAATGGATATAGATAAAATAATAATGGAACAAAAAATGAGAAGTCATATCCAAAGCAGATCAATACCTATAATTATCTTTTCTATAACGATAAAGGCAATGACAAAAATAATGAGGACAAGAAATCGTAAAATCTTTAAAATTAATTTTTATATTTATGCATAGAAACAGCTCCTTTCCGGGAGAAAATATTTTTATTGTATTTTCAATAAAGAAGCTGTTGTCTATATCATTTTTAATGTAACAGAATCTATTTGATATAAAAGGAGCAAAAATATGAAAGCTGGACGCGTATATATTGCAGGAGCAGGACCGGGAGATGAAAAACTCATTAGCGTGGGCGCTTTGGAATTGATAAAAGAAGCGGAAGTAATTGTATATGACAGATTGGGTGCAAAAAGATTTTTGGACTATGCAAATGAAAATTGTGAAATGATTGATGCAGGAAAACAACCTTCTCATCACAGACTCAACCAGTCGCAAATTAATACTTTGTTGATAGAAAAAGCAAAGGAAGGCAAAAAAGTATTGCGTTTAAAAGGAGGAGACCCTTTTTTGTTTGGCAGAGGAGGAGAGGAATGCGAGGCATTGGAAAAAGCAGGAATTGCTTTTGAAGTGATTCCTGGTATTTCTTCTTTTTATTCTGTATGCGCATATGCAGGCATACCCGTCACACATAGAGATGTTGCATCTTCTTTTCATGTTTTTACAGGACATAGAGTGGAAAAAGAAAAACTGGATTATGCCAATATAGCAAAAATGGAAGGAACGCTGATATTTTTAATGAGTATGAAGCGTTTAGATGAGATCAGCAAAAAACTGATAGAAGAAGGAAAAGCAAAAGATACGCCTGTTTCGGCAATACAATGGGGTACGACAAGCAAACAAAGAAGCATTACAGCCAGCTTGTCAGAAATTGCGCAAAAGGCAAAAGAAGCAGGAATTGGACATCCTTCTGTAGTGATTATGGGAGATGTGGTGACACAAAAAATGGATTGGCAAAAATATCGTCCATTATTTGGAAAGCATATCCTTTTAGCCGGCAGTGGAGAAAGCGCTTTGGAGGCAAAAAAAATATTACAGCAGCAAGGAGCAGAGGTTACTGTTTTTTCTGCTATAGAAATTGTGGGAAAACAAGAAAATATGATTCAAGCCATCAATGATTTAAAGGAATATACTTGGATATTTTTTACAAGTGTTTATAGTGTAGAATTCTTTTTTGAGAGTATGAAAAAGCAGAAAAAAGATATTAGACAACTGCAAGGGATTCATATTTTTTGTATTGGAGAAAAAACAAAAGAGGCTGTTGAAAAAAGAGGAATATTTGTGGACAGAATGCCAAAAGAATATAACAGTAAAAGCGGAGCGGAAGAAATGGAATGCTTTTTGACAAAAGAAGATAAAATATTATTTCCGGCATCAGAACTGGCAAGCTGTATATTGGAAAAAAAGGCAAAACAATTGGGTGTGAAAATGATTCGTATAACAGCTTATGAAAATCATCAAAGGCAAAAGGGAAAAATAGCATTGCAAAAAGCTTTTGAAAAAGGAATATTTGACGGCGTTGGATTTTTTAGTTCCTCTCAAGTGAAAAATATGTTTTTGATAGCAGGAGAGAGTATAAAAAATTGTCAGCTGTTCGCCATTGGAGATGCCACAGAGCAGGCAATTATACAAAAAGGCGGTATTGTAAAGGCGAAAGCAAATGTTTCTACTGCAAAGGGATTGGCAGAGGTGATTTGTAAAAGCTATGATAATCATTTGTAAATACAGCAAAATATGAAAATTGTTGTATTTTACCAAAAAATAGTTGTAAAATAATTGAAAAATATATATTATGTTGAATTGATTAAAAAAATGTGATATGATGAGGTGAAAATAATGGAGTATAGAAGATTAAGAAGAAATAAAGCCATCAGAAATTATATTAGAGAAACAAAAGTGACATTAGAGGATTTTATTTATCCTTTATTTGTAATAGGAGGAGAAAACATAAAAGAAGAAATTGTTTCTATGCCGGGGCAATATCGCTTTTCCATTGATACATTATTGCAGGAAGTCAAAGAATTGGTACAATTAAACATACAGGGCATACTGCTGTTTGGGATCCCTGATAAGAAAGATCCCTTTGGCACAACGGCTTATTGTCAAGGAAATATTGTAGCAAAAGCCATTACAGCCATAAAAAAAGAATTTCCCCAATTATATATTGTAGCAGATGTATGTCTTTGTGAATATACAGACCATGGGCACTGTGGCGTTCTTTGCGGGGCAGAAGTGGATAATGAAAAAACATTGCCTCTTTTGGCAAAGGCTTCTGTTTCTTATGCAGAAGCCGGCGCAGATTTGATTGCTCCTTCTGATATGATGGATGGAAGAATAGAATATATTAGAAAGGCATTGAATGAAAGTGGATATGAGCATATCCCCATTATGGCATATAGTGCAAAATATTGCTCCGCCTTTTACGGACCTTTTAGAGAGGCGGCGGATTCAGCACCTCAATTTGGAGATAGAAAAAGCTATCAAATGGATCCGGCTAACCGAAAAGAGGCTCTCAAAGAAACAGAAAAAGATATTGCAGAAGGCGCAGATATTGTGATGGTAAAACCCGGACTGCCTTATTTGGATATATTATGGCAGGTCAAAGAAATGGTGAAAGTGCCTGTATGCGTATATCAAGTCAGTGGAGAATATGCCATGATAAAAGCCGCAGAGAAAATGGGATGGATAGATGGCAAAAAAGTAGCTATGGAAAGTTTGACAGCGTTAAAAAGAGCCGGTGCAGATATGATTATCAGTTATTTTACAAAAGATTTTGCAAAGGGGCTTTTAGAAGAAAAATAGAATTTTGATACATAGTTTTATATTTTGAAGAATAAGAAAAGGGGGGAGTACATATGTTAATATGGATTATTATTTTAGCCATTGTAGGATTACTTCTTGTTATTGCAGAAGCATTGTTGCCCGGGTTTGGTATATTTGGTATTTCAGGAGGCATTGTTCTGATTCTTTCTACAGTAATGATTGGCATAGAATATGGCTTTATGGCATTTTTGACGGCAGTGATTGGTTTATGCATATTGGTAATATTATTTGTATGGCTTGCAAAAAGAAGGGGAATATATGATAACATAGTATTGAAGGACGTTTTGGATACAAAGGACTTTGATGAAGGAATTTTGCAAGGATTGCAAGGGAAAGAGGCTATTACGATTACAACAATACAGCCTTATGGAAAAGTAGAGATAGAGGGCAAACAAATTGATGTATGTTCAGAAGGAGGATATATTGATAAAAATAAAAAAGTAAAAATTATTTCTGTAAAGGGGAAAACGGTTGTTGTAAAAGAGATGTGAAGGAGGCTTGTTTATGGATTTTTTGGGAATTTCTGTTGTCATAATTGCCATTATTGTATTGATTGCAATTTTTTTAAGCTTTGTGCCTTTAGGTCTTTGGGTGTCAGCAGTTTCTGCCAGCGTAAAGGTAAGTATATTTTCACTGGTAGGTATGAGAATGCGTAGAGTGAGAGCGGATAGAATCATACGTCCTTTGATTAAAGCACAAAAAGCAGGTATGAACGTTAATGCAAATCAGTTAGAAAGTCATTTGCTTTCCGGCGGTCATGTGGACAATGTGGTAGACGCTTTGATAGCGGCCCATAGAGCAAATTTAGATTTATCCTTTGAAAGGGCGGCAGCCATTGACTTGGCGGGAAGAAATGTTTTTGAAGCAGTGAAAATGAGCGTGACGCCAAAAATTATTGAAACACCTTGGATTTCAGCGGTTGCTATTGATGGAATTGAAGTGCGGGTCATTGCAAAGGTAACAGTGCGAGCAAACTTGGCAAGATTAGTAGGGGGCGCCGGAGAAGAAACCATTATTGCAAGAGTTGGAGAGGGCATTGTAACTACAGTAGGTTCCTCCCAGAATCACAAAAGCGTTTTGGAAAACCCAGATTCTATTTCCCGAACGGTACTGAGTAAAGGTCTTGACAATGGTACGGCATTTGAAATTTTATCCATTGACATTGCCGATGTAGATATTGGCAGAAATATTGGAGCAAATTTACAAATACAACAAGCGGAAGCAGATAAACAAATTGCACAGGCAAAAGCAGAAGAACGCCGTGCGGCCGCTATTGCAAAAGCAGAGGAAATGAGAGCGGAAGTAGAGAAAATGAAGGCGAAAGTCATTGAAGCAGAGGCGGAAGTGCCTATGGCTATGGCAGAAGCGTTAAAAAATGGAAATTTAGGCGTCATAGATTATTATAAACTGCAAAATGTGCAGGCCGATACTGCTATGAAGGATAACATTGGCAAAACGGATTTGACGAAAATATTACAAAAACAACAACAAAATGATAAAAATAAATAAAAAAGAATGAAAAATTGAACTGAACCCAAAAAGTTAGACAATATTTTCAAGTTAAAATTGTTCAAGAAGCCAGAAGGGCTTGTTGTCTGTAAATTGCAGGTGGCAAGTCCTTTAACTTTGCTTTGATTCGATGATTATTATAA
>DVLQ01000051.1 GCA_018715395.1 Candidatus Coprocola pullicola
AAAAAAAAGTATATTCCGATGCAGAATTGAAGTTTGTAAAAAACTTCTTTTATACCCAAATGCCCGAAGTGGTGCTGATATTAGAAACAGGGTTACGATGTGGAGAAATGACAGGGCTTATGTGGGAAGATATAGACTTTCAGCAACAAACTCTTTCCGTCAATCGTTCTATTGCTAAAAAAAGAGAAGGTGGTGGTGTAAAAATAAGACCCCCTAAATGGAATAGCTACCGTACCATTCCACTATCCAGCCAAGCAATAAAATTATTAAGAGAAATAAAAGAAATATCCATGAATCACACAGGATACATTTTCTCTAAAAATAATCATACCCCACAAGACCCTCAAGCATGGAGTTACAAATTAAAAAAATACATGAACCAATTACCAGATAACATTCAAAAATTAACCCCCCACGAATTACGCCATACTTACGGCACATATTTACGTAGAAAAGGTGTGGACATTTACACCATACAAAAAATCATGGGACACAAAGATATTCAAATGACTTCTGAAATTTATGTACATAATGAGATAGAATCTTTAAAAAAAGCTTTAACAGTGGCTTTATAATGTTTTTGTCGTAGTAGTGTCGTAGTGATTCTTTTTGCCATTTTTCAAAAAAGAACAAAAAAAACAAACCCTTGATTTTTCAAGGGTTTTAGACTGCGGATGACAGGACTTGAACCTGCACCGCCAAAAATGGGACAAGAATCTGAATCATTTTTCTAAATTCATCAGACCAAAATACTTTTTCTACATTCTCATTTTTATCAATATACATATTCCACATACCAGAAGAAACCGCATCGTTGATTAATTTTACATTGTTTGCGTCTTGTAATATTCTTTGTTGATATTGTGCCATTATAGCATTGATTGCTTGAAGTAGCTTTGAATTATTTTCATCCACTCCTTCAACATATAATTGTTTGACAAGCTCCTCTACCGGCACATTTTTTTGAATTTCCAATTGTTGCAAAGCAGAAATAATTCTCTTTTTTTCTGTAAAAAAACTCATATTTTTCCCCCAATTTTTTACCAACATTTCTCTATGTAAAATCATCACTATGTTGTTCAGTATAGCATTTACAATATAATATTGTCAATATATACCATTTTGCCACAAAAAAACCTATTGTAAAAGATATTATACCTTTTTACAATAGGTTTTTTACAAAATATTATATAAAAAATATACACTTTATTGTTATAAATATATCCTATTTATATTTCATCCAAATTTCTACAAGACATATTGCTCTATTTTTTTACTTTATTATATCATAAAGCGTATATCAAATAACCCATTTACTAAATATTTTCTATTTTAGTTTGCTATATTGCTCTGCATCAACCGGCTCCAGCCATTGTGTTTTGGCATTTTCTCCGGGTATTTCAATAGCAATGTGGCAAAAACAAGAATCCGGAGCCGCTCCATGCCAGTGTTTTTCTTCTCCGATTTCAACAATATCTCCCGGCAATAACTCTCTTGCAGGCTCGCCCCATTTTTGATAATAGCCTCGACCGCCGGTACATAATAAAATTTGACCACCACTTATGTGTCTATGCCAATGATTTCGGCAGCCTCTTTCAAATGTTACATTTGCTATGCTGACTCCTTTTGTAGTCAGCATTTTTAAATAACTTTGACCATCGAAAAACTCTCCAAAAGGATTTTTTTCTCCTATATCAAATATCGCTCCGTTTCCTAAATCTTTTTTTATCTGTTCTTTGTCCATATTTCATTTCTCCATTCTTTTTATAAAATTAACTATTTTTACCTCACAACCATAACTTATGTTAAAAGCTGTTGTCCACTTTATTGGTATCAAAAAACGTGTGATTGCTCCATATTTTTATATCGTTTTACGCATCGGTAAGCACTTCATTGATACAAGCCAAAGCATTCAATGTTCTGGGAAAACCCACATACAAAATACAATGTATCAACGCTGTTAACAATGTTTGCTTTTGATTTCCAACTGACAGATTGCCCTTTATATGGGCTTTTATTTGATTTTCACAGCCTCCTAATGCCACCAGCACACAAAATGTAATCAACTCTCTTGTTTTGATATCTAGCGCTGTTCTTGTATAAAAATCTCCAAAGCACATTGCAGAAAGATATTCTTGTATTATCACTTGATTATCCGGTGCATTTTCATAAGCTTTTGTTATGTCTTCTCCAAAAATGGATTTTTGTACAGCAAGTCCCTTTTCCATTCTTGTTTGTTCTGTGGTAGTACTTTGAGAAGCCAGTGGCAATGGTATATTCTCTGATTCAAAAACTTCATTCACAACCTCCAAAGCATTTAATACTTTTGCAAAACCAATATAAGGCGCACACTGATACACTGTTTCTTTGATTTCTTCCGCAGATGCCCCCGTATGTAAAGCTCCCTTTGTATGAGCTTTTAATTGGGGAAATGTTTGATTTGTTGTCAAAACGGAAATGGTTAACAATTCTCGCAATTTATCTTCCATTTCTCCTTCATAAAAAACCTCTCCAAAAATAAATCTCTGCAATATATTCATAAAATCTGGGTCTTTAGATATTTCTTGAGGTGCTTCTCCAAACAATTGTATGTATTTTTCATTTGCACGTTCTGCTCTATCCATATGGGCTACACTCCTTTATCACAAGTAATTTTTTATTTTACTGCCTTACAATGATTTTTTTGTTACAACACTAACCATTCCAATTATCATATCATTTCTTAATATTGACAAACAACATTTTTATAATCTTGCCGTAAATATTTTTTTCAAAACATTCTTGCACCCAGGCTGTATCTGTTTTCATTGTCCACTCCACTTTCTATTGTAATATTTATTGTATCAAAATATGAATCATTCCTATTTACAAAAGCTTCCTTTTCTATCAGTCATCTCATCGGTCGGAAAAAGGCTGATTCATTTTTATATTTTTTGTAATATACCAATTCTTTTTTCTGTTTGTTATATTTCTATTGCTGTATCAAATTTTTTGTAGAAGTACCTTGTATTTTCTATTGCTAAAAAATAAAAAGACCTGCCAAAAACTTATTGATTCTGCCACAAAAGTTTCATTCTATCTTTTTTGTGATATCTATTTCTTCATTTATTTTAACTCCATAACGATACTATTGTAAAATGCTTATATTTTATATCGTATCATGCTCCGAAAGTATTTTGATATATTCTATAAACTTTGTAGTTGCTTCACTAAATGTTTGATGTTTTTTCCATACCAACACAGATTTTGACGTCAGCGGAGGAAAAAATGGTCTAAAACAAAATTCTTTATTTTCATAAATAGAAGTGGCTCCTTCTATTGTGACAGCATAACCCATTCCTTGTTGTACCAGCAATGCTGCATTTGCAATCAAATTATATGTGATAAAAACATTGATATTTTTATGATTCTCTCCAAACCAATTTCCTATATCTTCTTTTTTATAAAAACGATTTGTAATCATTACAGGCAGTCCTACGATATCTTCAGCCGTCACAAATTCTTTTTTTGCTAAAGGCGCATCGCTTCTCATTAAAACGCCCCATTTTTCCTCTTGCTTCAGTCGTACAAAATCATATTTGTCTATGGCGGCAGGTTCAATCAAAAGCCCTACATCTAGCAGACCTCTGTCAATTTTTTCTGTAATTTGTTCTGCATTTCCCGAAAGTAAACAATATGTTATTTTAGGATATTGTTTATTAAAAAGCTTTATTATATTTGTTAATATCTGGGCCGAGGAAGATTCTGCACTGCCTATAGAAATGGTTCCTGTTATTTCTTGTTCTGTTTCTCTCATTTCAATTTCTACTTTTTCGGTCAGTTCCAGTATTTCTTCTGCCCTTCTTTTCAAAAGCATACCTTTTTGAGTCAATGTTATCTTTTTTTTACCACGAATAAAAAGCTGTTTTCCCATTTCTTCTTCCAGCTGCATCATTTGTCTGCTTAATGTGGGTTGTGTAATATGCAGTGTCTGCGCCGCACGAGAAATATTACCTTCTCTAACTACTGTCAAAAAGTACTGTAACACTCTTAATTCCATTTTCAGCCTCTTTTCTATGCTATAGATTTTTCATTTTATTTTTTAAATAACAATATCATACTATCCTATCAAAAAACAACATCTGTATATTCTAAACAAAAAAAATACTATTTTTTTAACAAATGTGCTATAATCATATCAATTTTATAAGCAAATTGTAACATGAAACTTGGTATTGCAACAGCTCAGTACAAAGTCTAATTAGAATGGTAGCTGAAGATAAGAAAGACACCATCTTTAAAAGTAATTTTTATAGTAACAGTTCCTTTTTGTGAGAAAATATTTTTATTTTCATTTTATTGTACTTTCAATAAGGAACTGTTGTCTATATCATTTTAACATAACAGAATCAGGTTACCTTTTTGAAGGATTTTTAATAGACAAAACATTTGAACCGTTTAGGGCAATGCAGCACAATCATTTGCTCATATAGTGATTCAGTGCCATAAAGGACTCCGAAACAGCATTTTTGTTTTTTGTAATAGGTATTTTGGGATATGGTTTCTTTCTTGTCCTTCCGTTTGGACAAACATATTCCAGAATTAGAAAAATAGTTGTTTAAAAAAAGAATTATAATTTATAAAAAGGTATTTTTTAATACTTCTTTAATATAAAACTGGTATTTTATAACTGTAGAGTAAATACTAATTAGATTTTTTATCATCAATATTCATAAAATGATATTAAAAAAAGAATAGGAGGACAGGAATATGCATGATACTCAAGAAAATATGAAAAAAAGTAAAGAACGTACATTATCTATTATCATTAATACTTTAACTGCTATTGTTGGAATTTGGGCAGTTACTGAATTGTATGATTTTGAAGACTTGAAATTGGATATCGACATGCCTGAATCTCTTATTGCAATGATGATATTTGGACTTTGTTTATTTATCAGACATATCATTTTAACAAACACAGGGATTCAAAATTATTTTTCTGACATTGTACAACACTCTAATAATCTATTTCAAAATTTTTCACAAACACAGCAACCAAATTCCGCGGAAACAACCATGTTATCAGAAGGCATTTGTAGCTTTGCCGCTTCTGGCAACCATCCAATCAGCTACTGCAACGATACCTTTTGTGCAATGATTGGATACAGCAAAGACACATTGCTTGCACAAAAAAAATTTCATTTTACAGACTTGATTGTCCCACAAGAACATATTAAACTACATGATGAAATCTTACAGGTTGCTTTAGAGGGAAAACAAATACAGTCTTCTTATCATATGAAACGAAACAATGAACAAATCATTGCCGTCACAGTTTTTATGAAAGCTGTAAAAGATTCCCAAAACAAAATATGGATACAAAGTGCTTTTATAGAGCAATCTTCTAATTCTACCGAATATGATGAATTAAAAAAAAATGCCAAAAGAAATGAAATATTACTAAGTCAGCTTAATGACATTATATTTGAAATAGACATAC
>DVLQ01000052.1 GCA_018715395.1 Candidatus Coprocola pullicola
TGGTGGAAAAAGCCAAAAAAGAAGTAGAAGTAATCATTCGCGATGAAGGAGAAGCGGCAACATTTGACACAGGTGTAAACGGGCTTCACCCTGAATTGGTAAGACTGCTTGGCAAGCTGAAATATCGTACAAGCTATGGGCAAAATGTATTAAAACATTCTATGGAAGTGGCGCATTTGACAGGATTAATGGCGGCAGAACTGGGAGCTGACGTCAATATTGCAAAAAGAGCAGGTTTGCTTCATGATATTGGAAAAAGTGTTGACCATGAGCAGGAAGGTTCTCATGTAAGCATTGGAGTGGGGCTTTGTAAAAAATACAAAGAATCCCCTTTGGTCATCAATGCTGTGGAGGCGCATCATGGAGATGTGGAGCCTGAAAGTATCATCGCTGTGCTGGTGCAGGCGGCAGACGCCATTTCTGCGGCAAGACCCGGCGCAAGAAGAGAAACATTGGAATCTTACATTAAAAGATTGGAAAAATTAGAAGAAATTGCAGATAATTTCAAAGGAGTAGAAAAATCTTTTGCCATTCAAGCAGGACGTGAACTGCGTATTGTAGTAATGCCTGAGGATGTAGGCGATGAAGATATGACGTTGTTGGCAAGAGATATTGCTAAAAAAATTGAAGAAGAGCTGGAATATCCGGGGCAGATAAAAGTAAATCTCATTCGAGAAACAAGAGCAACAGAATATGCAAAATGATAAAAAAGCCGATTTTTGAAAGTCGGCTTTTTTATATGAAAAAATTTTAAAGGGATTACAGTAAAATCTATTGTAATTATTTGTAGAAGGCTTTACAATAAAATATGGAAAAAATAAACAGTAATTTTAAGGATATTTTTATGTTCATTTAACATAAAAATAAAAAAATGTTGTATAAAGCTTTTATAAAATGATAATTAAATATATTTTGCTATTTTTTCTGAATTAGAAATGTACTAAGATAAATAACAATAATAAATTATAGCAGTATTTTAAAAATACTTACTATGTTTAATAATATTTCTTTTTTGAAGAAAAAGTAGTCCTTTGTTTTATAATATTGCAAAAGAGAATTATTTATATATTAACGAAACAGAATCTAACTGTCTTGAAGGAGAAAATATATGAATCAAAAAGTAAATCGTATCATTACAGTTGTTTCATTAGTAGTGATCATTGCTGTTGTAGCATTTTTTTTTAATGGCACTACTGTGCATGATATACAGGGAAATGCTTTAGAGCAAACATTTTTACAAACTCTTTCTCAAAATGGCATGACTGCAGGTATTATTACAAAAGAAGAGAATCATTTCAACAGCAAAACATTGTTTTTTGAAAATGAAACAGGACAAAAAGCTGTGGCAACGTATGTTAAAAGTATTTATGGAGATAGATGGAAACAGGTGTTTTTTATTCCATTGAATGAGGGAGAAAATATAAAAAAAGAAGGTCTGCTATTTCCCATTGACGACCACATATTTCAATATGAACTGAAATATGAACAAATGCAGAACGGCCAGCTGACTGTTTCTTTAACAGGAGAACAAAAACCTATTTTTACTATAAGGCTTTTTGGACTGGGCGTGATTGTAACGGCAGCTGTAATAGGTAGAATTGTAGGGGTTTGGCTGGGAAGAAATAAATTAAGCAGGTTGATGAAGGAAAATGAAAAAAATAAAAAAGATAAAAAATAAACAAATATGGATAAATACTTTGTGCATACTGTTGTTTTTCTGTATAGTATTAGCGGATTTTAATGGAGCCACACTTCATAATATCAAAGGAGAGGAATTGGAGCAGTATTTTTTGCAAAGTCTGTCTGTAAATGATGACAGCCAAAAAGATAGTGTGATAAAAAAACAAAAATACAAAAATAGTATTACATTACTTTATCAATATGATAAAGAGAATTTAGTTGCTGCTACCTACATAAAGAGCATTTATCAGGATAAATGGAAAGAAGTTTTTCGCATAACCAATCAAGACAAACACATGCAGGATGGCGTTTATCATACTGTAATCAATGACCATATCTATATTTATGCGGCAACATATTATATAGAAAATGGAAATTTTTGGGTAAGTTTTAGTGATGCCACAAAACCGGAAGCTCTTCAAAACAAAGTAATGGATTGGATACTTCGCTTTTGTGGCGTAGCCATAGGTATTACAATAGCGTCTTGGTTTAGAATAATGAAAAGAAGATAGTAAAGGAGAGAATTTTTATGGAATTATCAAAAAGAGCATTAGCAATTAAGCCTTCTTCCACATTGTCAATTTCTGCAAAGGCAGCACAGTTAAAAGCCCAAGGAATAGATGTGGTAACATTTGGAGTAGGAGAGCCTGATTTTGATACCCCAAAGCATATTTGTCAAGCAGCCATAGAAGCCATTAAAGAAGGAGAAACAAGATATACCCCGGCTTCTGGCACACTGGAGTTAAAAGAGGCTGTTTGCAGAAAACTCAAAAGAGATAATGGGTTGGATTATACTCCTTCTCAAATTATCATCAGCAATGGCGCAAAACATTCTCTTATGAATGTGTTTATGGCAATATTAAACGATGGCGATGAAGTGATAATCCCTGCTCCTTACTGGCTAAGTTATTCTGAAATGGTAAAAATTGCCGGCGGTGTGCCTGTCATTGTATATACCAAAAAAGAAAACAATTTTATGATGACAAAACAAGAAATGGAAAATGTTTATACATCAAAAACAAAAGCGCTGATATTAACAAGTCCTTCTAATCCTACAGGAATGGTTTCTACCATGGAGGACTTAAAAACAGTAGCAACATTTGCCATTGAAAAAGATATTTTTGTGATTTCGGATGAGATTTATGAAAAACTCATTTATGACGAGGATAAAAAACATATTAGCATTGCTTCATTGGGAAAAGAAATTTATGACAGAACCATTGTGATCAATGGCGTGTCAAAAAGCTATGCCATGACAGGGTGGAGAATTGGCTTTACAGCAGCGCCGGAGGCTGTGGCAAAATGTATCAGTGCATTGCAGTCTCACATGACATCCAATCCAAATTCCATTGCTCAAAAGGCAACTGTAGCAGCCTTAGATGGCTCTCAGCAATGTGTAGAAGAAATGCGCAAAGAATTTAAAAAACGCCGAGATTATATTTTTCAAAGACAAGAAGCCATTCCTCTGCTTGATGCATTAAAACCGGAAGGCGCATTTTACCTTTTTGTAGATGTGTCTAAAACATATGGCAAAAAAATGGGAGCAAAACAAATACAAAGTGCAGCAGATTTTGCTCAGGTGTTGTTAGAAGAAAAATATGTGGCAGTGGTTCCTTGTGCGGATTTTGGTATGCCGGATTATATCCGTCTTTCTTATGCAACTTCTATGGAATTGATTCAAAAAGGTATGGATAGAATAGAAGAATTGATAAAAGCATTGCAATGATGCTAAAGGGCAGAGGGGAAACCTTTTGCCCTTTTAAAAAACAGGAGTAATTTTATGTGTGATAATATCTGCTTTGTTAGCAAAAGGCATGA
Source organism: Candidatus Coprocola pullicola (assembly GCA_018715395.1). GTDB lineage: Bacteria > Bacillota > Clostridia > Lachnospirales > Anaerotignaceae > Coprocola > Coprocola pullicola. The sequence goes on from DVLQ01000052.1 coordinate 3,499, forward strand.
TTGTATTTTGAACAATATTGTTGATGGTAAAATATGGAGAGAAGTGAAAAAATATGAGTTATGAAGTGTATTACACAATACAAAGGAAAGTTTTTATCTGTAAAAGAAGATACCATTACATTGCCTGATGGTAAAACTGCCTCTAGAGAAGTGGTGTAAAGAATGCCCATTGATAAACAGGGAAATGTGATATTGGTACAACAATATCGCTATGCTGTAGGGTAAATGTTGTTGGAAGTAGCGGCAGAATTACTGCTAAAGAGTAGAAAGAGAACCCATTTTGCCCTTTTAAAAAACAGGAGTAATTTTATGTATGATAATATCTGCTTTGTTACCAAAAAAAGCATGATTGTATTTTGAAAGATGTTGTTGTTGGTAAAATAAAATATAGAGAGAAGTGAAAAAATATGAGTTATGAAGTGATAAAAAGTATTACACAATACCAAGGAAAGTTTTTATCTGTAAAAGAAGATACCATTATATTGCCTGATGGTAAAACTGCCTCTAGAGAAGTGGTGCAAAGAGGGGCAGCCACAGCCATATTGCCCATTGATAAACAGGGAAATGTGATATTGGTACGGCAATATCGCCATGCGGTAGGACAAATGCTGTTGGAAGTACCTGCAGGATTGCTGGAAGAAGGGGAAAACCCGGCAGACTGTGCCAAAAGAGAACTGGAGGAAGAAACAGGTTATAAAACAAACGCATTGGAGTTTGTTTGTCAAATGTATCCTACTCCCGGTTTTTGTATGGAACAATTGTATCTATATTTTGCAGAGGAGTTGGAAGAAGGTAAACAAAACTTTGATGAAGATGAATTTATTGAAGTGGAAAAATATACTATAAAGCAAGCATTGACTATGATAGAAGAGGGAAAAATAAAAGACGCCAAAACAATATTGCTTCTTTATGGATATGCAGTAAAAAAAAGAACATAAATAAATTCTTTTGAGCATATATTTTTGATAGGACAAGGTAAAAAGAAATTCTGCTTTGTTTGAGGAGGAATTTATATGCCAAAAAGGAGAAATAAACAAGAAAAAAGGCAAATGATGGCTGTCATGATTTGCCTTTTCTTTTTACTTTCTACAACCATAGGCGCAATTTTTGCAAATGGTTTGTCCCAAGAAGATGTTTCTGCATTGCAATTAAATATACAAAAACTCTTTGCAGAACAAAAGGCAAATACATTTTCAGCAATATTTTTAAAATATTTAAAATATGACATATTGATATGGCTGGGAGGTTGTTTTTGCTATGGAGGTGTGCTTTCAGCGGGGGTGTTGGCTTTTCGAGGTATTTCTCTGGGATATACTACAGCCATATTAATTCGCAGCTATGGAGGAAATGGCATTGTGGCAGCTATCTGCTCTTTATTTCCTCAAAATCTGATATTATTGCCTGTTTATTTTTTTATGACATGGCTTGCACTGTGTTTTTTGCTGGAACAAAGAAAGGGAATTTCCGGAAAAGGTGCTTTAAAAAGAGAGGCACAAAAAAGATGGACAGAATACAGCATACTATTTTTTGGTTCTGCTGTATTGATTGCCGCAGCTTCTTTTTTAGAATTGCATTTATCTAATGTATTATTAAATTGGATAGCTCCTTTGTATCAATAAAATTTTCTATAAAGTGAAAAATATGGAAAAATATGGAGAAGAGTCTGTTTTTTTTTAAAAAATAATCTATGTTTTATAAAAATATATCGACTTTTTTTTGAAAAAATATTATAATAACTTATCAGACAAAGAAACGAGTGTTTTTATTATAAGAAAATGAAAATAAAGTAATAATGATATTTAAGGAGCAGTGATTATATACTATGGAAGAAAAAATTGCATTGTTTTTACAGTATTTAAAAAATCAAAAGCGTGCATCAGAAAACACTGTTCTGTCTTATGGTAGAGATTTGAAGGGATTTACAGCTTTTTTAAAAAATACAGATGTACCGGATTTTAAAGCTGTCAATAAAACCACGCTTTTAGCTTACACCTATGAGATGAAAAAACAAAAAAGAGCTGATGCAACCATTTCAAGAAGTATGGCTTCCCTTCGTTCTTTCTATCATTATTTACAGCAATTAGGAGAAGTAATGGAAAACCCGGCAATGCAACTGGAATTGCCTAAAGTAGAAAAAAAAATGCCTGAAATATTACTGCTGGAAGAAGTAGAACTGCTTTTGGAACAGCCTAAATCAAAAAATGTAAAAGGATTGCGTGATAAGGCAATGCTAGAAATGCTTTATGCAACTGGTATTCGTGTTTCTGAACTAATTTCATTAAAGATAGAAGACATCAATCTTTCTTTGGAGTATATTAAGTGCAAAAAAGGAGAAAAAACTAGAATCATACCTTTTGGCAGTGCAGCAAAAAAGGCATTGGAATCCTATGTAAAGGAAGGCAGATACATATTAGCAGAAAAAAATGACTCTGATATATTTTTTTTAAACTGTAATGGAAAGCCTATGACTAGACAGGGTTTTTGGAAAATTGTCAAAGGCTATGCAAAAAAAGCGGGTATTGAAAAGGAAATTACTCCCCATATGCTTCGGCATTCTTTTGCTGCCCATTTGTTGGAAAATGGCGCAGATTTACAATCTGTACAGGAAATGTTGGGGCATTCTGATATTTCTACAACGCAAATGTATATGAAACTGGGAAAAGGAAAGCTAAGAAGCGTTTATGCCAAAACACATCCTAGAGCATAAAAAAGTAGAATGACATACAAAAAGCTCCCATGTTAAGAGAGCTTTTTGTATCATAAAAGGGTCTGTTCTAAAGCGACTACTTCTGTATTGTCATAAAGATTGCCTTTATAAAATACAGTAACTTCTGAGCCTATGGTCAGCCCATTACATTTGCTTTTATCAGCATTGGAGGTGTCAAATGTATAATAAGTGCCTTCTGCTGTCTGAACAGAAAGTGTGTTCATGGTAGCATCTGTGATGGTGGCCGTCACTTGATTTGTTTGTTTTTCTACCAATATCACTTCGTTGGGTTCATTTGTCATATTGATTGGAAAGATATTTGTAAAAAATAAACTAGGCACATATGTCATGCCATTTTTATTTTCGATTTCTGCACGCAATTCAAATACCATATCTCCATCTACTAAAACAGAACTTTCGCCGCTTTTGCATTCTGCTATGATATTATCCCCTGTAACGGTTATTTTTTTTGTGTTTGGTTCCCATACAACATCATATCCCAAAAGTTCACAAACTTCTCTTAAAGGATACATATGGGCATGGTCTTTGTTTTCATAAATTGGATTTTGCAACCATGTACCATTTACTTGAGCTGTATAGTCATTTTTTTCTATGACTGGCGCAGCATAGGGGCTTGCAAAGCAGGGAACTGCCATAAAAATAGATGATATAACACTGATAAACACTACTTTCATATTATTTTTCATAAAAATATGCCTCCTCTCAATACATTTTATAAAACCTTTTATGAATAAGACGGTTTTGAATAGTAAAAAGTTTCCTATACTTAAAAATTTTTTAAAATATCAATCAATTTATTTGTATCATGACTGTTGGCATGATTTATTGGCAAAAAAAGAAAAGTTTAAACTTTGATTATTAATACTATTTAAAAAAATGAAAAAAAAATATGGGCAAAGGATTTTTTGAAATAACAAAAGAAAGTCAAAAGACTTCCTTTTAGAATGTAGAAAAACTATATATTTTTATAAATGTAATATATTGGAAAAGTTTAGTAAACGAAGTGTTTTCTCAATGCAATTCCCAGCCGGAATTTACTTCCAACAAGAAAGACAGGAAGTTTGAAGATATGTATACCCATAGAACAAAGTGTTTATACTTCTATCTGCTCGTGGAAGACTTGAATGAAATGGATTTTTGACCAAGGGGGGAGACTTTGTGGACACTCTTAGAGTGCTAGATTAGAAGCTGCTTTTTAGAATGTAGAAAAACTATATATTTTTATAAATGTAATATATTGGAAAAGTTTAGTAAACGAAGTGTTTTCTCAATACAATTCCCAGCCGGAATTTACTTCCAACAATAAAACAGCAAGTTTGAAGATATGTATGCCCATGGAACGAACTGTTTACACTTCTGTCTACTCATCAAAGACTTGAATGAGATGAGTTTTGACGAGACGGTGTCGATTTTGTGGATACTCTCAAAGGAAGTCAGAAAACTTTTTTGATTGGTAAACCAATAAAAACTCCTGGCTATGCCGAGGGAATCAGCAAGCTTTAAAAACCTCCTATATTATCATGATCTTAAGTTCTCCAATACACAAGAAAGCATAGGAGGTTTTTATATGAATCGTTTAGTGCATACAAGTTGGGAATGTAAATGTGATAAAGTATATAAAACCATAATATATGGAAAAATGAAAGCTGAAATAGGGAAAATACTTAGACAATTATGTGAAAGAAAAGCAATAGAAATGATAGCGGCACAATATTGTCCGGATCATGTACATATACTGATTGGTATACCACAGTGTGTCAGAAATAGTTGGATATTTGAAAGGAAAAAGTTCTCTAATTATTTTTGATAGACATTTAAATTTAAAATATAAATATGGAAATAGAATGTTTTGGTGTAGAGGATATTACGTTGATACAGTTGGGAGAAACACAAAAAAATACATGAATAATCAGAGAAAGGAAGACTGGATGACAGATCAAATCAGTTTAAGTGACCCATTTACGGGTGAAAAAGTAAAAGCAAACAAATAAAAATAGCTGCCAAAGGCGGCAGTTGGGGAAGTAGAGTGTTTCAAAGCTATTCGTAATTAAGGAAACGACAATATTTTTTTCATCTTTTTATTACGATATAAGAAATAAAAAACTACAAGTATAATATTAAAATAATATATGTTACATTGTAATAACATTCGCTATTTTTTTACAAAAATAGAAAAGTAGTTTGATATTACATAATTTAATTAAGGTTTAACTGACTTTTTAATATTGTTTTAAAATGGAATAAATGTTTAAGTAAGAAGAGTAAAAAGAATATTTTTACTCTTTTTTATTTAAAAAAATTGACATTCTTTCTGCAACTTTTTGACAGTTTTTTTGCCCCCTTACAAAAGCGCTTACAAGTGCTACCAATAACAGCCCCTTATAGGAACAGAGCAAACCACCGGCTTAGCCGGTAGTTCTGATTTATTACTTTAGTATAGAAGTCTGTATAGCAGACTTTAACAACCGGTCACTCTGCAAGTAAGATAAAAGCTTAAGTAAAGCATGGTTCTTGATGTAACATAAGGAGGTTCAAGCCGTAATTATTTTACAAAAAAGAAGGAAGATAGCTTATCACATACAAAATGGGTGTGTAAGTATCATATTTTACTCCAAAATACAGAAGGAAAATCATTTATCCTCAATTACATAAAGATATCCAAAAGAGAATAAAAGATTTGTACAAATGAAAAGAAATAAAAATTATAGAAGAGTCATGTCCATATTCTGGAAGAGATGCTACCAAAAATGAGTGTATCATCTATGGGATATCTAAAGGGGAAAAGTGCAATGATGATATTCAATCGCCATACAAATTTGAAATACAGATTTTCGGGCAACAGTGTACTATGTAAGTACAGTTGGATTGAATACAACAATACAGACAAGAACAAAAAAACAAGACCAAATGGAATACAAGCTAAATGCAAAAAATAGAAAGCACCTTTTAAGGACGACAGCTCCTCTTACCACCAAGGCTAGAACGAAGTGAAAGCCGGCGTCATTTAGACGTCGGCTATAGACTATGTCATTTCGGTGTGGTTATGATTTGATTATAATGTAATAATAGTACCCATTAGTTTTACAAATTCTGCTACAATGGCGGCGTCTCCAGGCCATGCAGGAGATGTAACAAGGTTGCCGTCTACAACGGCTTTGTCTGAATCTACAGCAATATATGTACCGCCGGCTAATGTAATATCTGGTCCTACTGCAGGGTATGCTGTTGCTTTTCTACCTTTTAATACATTTGCGGCTGTTAAAATTTGAGGACCATGGCAGATAGCAGCAACAGGTTTGTCTGCTTTAAAAAATTCCTGAACAATTTCAATAACTCTTGGAGTCAATCTTAAATATTCAGGAGAGCGTCCCCCAGTAATAAAAAGACCATTGTAGTCTGCTGTGTTTACTTTGTCAAAATCTGCTGTCAGGGCAAAGTTATGTCCTCTTTTTTCGGTATAGGTTTGTTCTCCTTCAAAGTCGTGAATGGCGGTTTTGATAATATCGCCTGCTTTTTTGCCAGGGCAAACAACGTCTACTTCATAACCGATTGCCTGCAATGCTTGAAATGGAACCATTGTTTCATAATCTTCTGTAAAATCTCCTGCTAACATCAAAACTTTTTTGGACATAATGCCTTCCTCCTTTTTATGAAACATTCTTATAATTTGCAAAAATATTGCTGTTATTAGTATAACGGAATTGGAGAAATATTGCAAATTTTTTTCTATGATGGTATGATAATATGAAATAAAAAGGTAAAAATAGTAAAAAATATTTTTTAAAGGAGCGCTATTATGGATTTAGAAAAAAGACTGGAACAGGCAACACAATATTTGAAAGAAAATTGTCCTTATCGCCCTAAAGTGGGGGTTATATTAGGTTCCGGACTGGGCAGTTATGGCGATACATTGGTGGGGGCAAGACATTTTTTGTATGAAAATATTCCTCATTTTCCTGTATCCACTGTAGAGGGGCATGTAGGACGGTTTGTGATTACAGACCATGTAATTTGTATGCAAGGAAGATTTCATTTTTATGAAGGATATGACATGGGGGAAGTAACATTTCCTATTCGAGTAATGAAGCTTTTGGGAGTAGAGAAACTCATTGTAACAAATGCCGCGGGAGGGATTAATACAGAATTTGGCTGTGGAGATTTGATGCTGATTACAGACCACATCAATCTTTGTGGAAAAAATCCTTTAATTGGAAGAAATTTGGATAGTTTTGGACTGCGTTTTCCGGATATGTCACAAGCTTATAGTAAAGAGCTTTTAGAAATTGCAAAAAAAGTAGCAAAAAAAATAGATTTGCCATTAAAAGAAGGGGTTTATATGTATTTTTCGGGTCCTAGCTTTGAAACTCCGGCAGAAATTAGAGCGGCTCGTATCCTTGGAGCAGATGCAGCGGGTATGTCGACAGTGCCGGAAGTGATTGTGGCAAACCATTGTGGTATAAACGTGCTGGGCATTTCCTGCATTACAAATATGGCGGCCGGGGTTTTGCAACAGCCTCTTACTCACATTGAAGTGATGGAAACGACAGAAAAAGTGAAAGAGAAGTTTATAGAACTGGTCAAAGGCATTGTGGAGGAAATGACAAAAGCATAAGGGGAAAAATATGGCAACCATAAGTATTTGTATGATAGTCAAAAATGAAGAAGCTGTGCTTGCCCGCTGTTTGGAGAGCTTGAAAGGATTGGCGGAGGAAATTGTGATTGTAGATACTGGTTCCATTGATAATACAAAAAAAATTGCTTCTGCTTATACTCAAAAAATATATGATTTTGAGTGGATAGAAGATTTTTCTGCCGCTCGCAATTTTGCTTTTTCAAAATGTACACAGCAATATATTTATACAGCAGATGCTGATGAGATGTTAAATGAAGAAAATAGAAAAAAATTTCTGATTTTAAAACAAAATATATTGCCGGAAATAGAAATTGTGCAGATGTATTATGTTAATAGTACAAATGAAAATAGCGTCTATAATTTTCAAAAAGAACTGCGTCCCAAGCTTTTTAAAAGACTAAGAGAATTTCGCTGGATTGACCCCATTCATGAAAGAGTGATGCTACAGCCTGTTGTTTATGACAGCGACATTGAGATACTACATTTGCCACAAAAAGAACATACCAGCAGAGATTTGGCTGTTTTAGCAAAGTTGGTACAAAAAGGAACAGTGTTTTCTGACACACTTTTTGCCATGTATGCCCGAGAATTGTTTAAAGCCGGCAAAAAAGAGGATTTTCAAAATGCAAAGCAATATTTTTTAAATATTTTGCAAGAAAAGACATTGGGAGAAAAAAGACAAATGGCACAGTGCATATTGGCAAAAGAGGCAAGAGAAGAGAAAGATTTTCACAGCTTTTTTAAGTATTGTGTGAGTCAAATTGCAGAAGGAGCAACCAGTGAAATTTGTTGTGAATTAGGTTACTATTTTTTGGAACAAAAAGAAGCGGAAGAAGCTGTATCTTGGTTTGAAAACGCTATGGTGGGAGTAAGCCCTTGCATGGATATTGCTTGCTGTGGGGAGAAGGCAATGCTTGGTATGGCAGAATGCTTTCAACAAATGGGACAGAAGGAGCAAAGTCTTTTGTGGAAAGAAAGAGCAAAACAATGGACGCCTCCCGAGCAATAAAAATACAAACAAAAAGAAAATCCCTTTTTTGAGGGATTTTCGTTGTTTTAGTAATTGTGTCAAAAAGAATTATTGTTCTTTTTGGATTTGTTTTAGTATTTTGACAAATTTATGATAAAGCTCTATATCTTTTTTGATATCCGGAAGGACTTCTTTGCGACCATCTTCTATGGCAATTTTACAATCCCATTCCATCTCTTTTATGATATCTTCATACCAAGGGATGGTGTCTGCGTATAAAATAACTCTTACGGCCTCTCCAAAATATTCATTGCTTGTTGGTAATCTTTCTAAATAATGAGGGATTGGATAATTTTCATCAACAAAGGTAAGTCTTGGTTCTCCTATGTACCCGGCATGAGAAGAAATGCTTAATTTAAAGGCTTCTTCTTCTGTAAAAATGCCTTTTTCTACCAGTTCTGCAAGAAGAGCGTCTTGGTCTTCATCGTTTCGAATAAAATCTTGCATATCATATTTTTTAGCCAGTTCCTTAATTTCTTCTTGGGAGAGAGTAGGAGGTTTGTTTGAAAATGTGGCAGAATCAAACGTCTTTTTTACTCCCGAATACTTTTGTGAAGAAGAGGCATTTTGCAGTGCAGAAAGAAAGTCTGATTTGTTGGAAGAAGTCCTTGTGCTTTTGACAGATGCAGAAGGAGATTGTAAAAGAGAAATTGTGTTTGTAGAAATCATGATAATGTTACCTCCTTATGGTTTTGCATAGTTGTAAGTCATAATGGCAGAAAACATACTTGTGCCAGGACGACCTGTTGTAGGGTAATAAAATTTAAAATATCCTGAAAGTTGTGTTGTATAAACAGAAGAAGGGTCTTCTGGAACAGGCGTTATAATATTGCTAAGAGTATATGTACCTGGTCTAGTAATAGGATAAGAGTTTTGTTCTCCATTATTTTTACTCAATACCATTGCAACCGGTCTGTCTCCTTCTACTTTAAATGTTATACTAGTTTCCCAATGAGATAATGTGTAGCCTTTTTGTGCCAATTTTTGATTGAGAGTTTGCATTTGAGTGGGTGAGACATATCCGAAAAATGCTTGATGGTACAGTGTGCCATCTCGGCGTGTTTCTTTATATTCAGGAAACTCTACTACATTTCCATTTTTATCTACACCATAGGGTATGCTGGTAATCGTTCTGGGATAAGCACAATTATTGATACCTCGTGTTTGTATATCATTTTGAGTCATTGTTTCTTCTGAAATAGGCTCTGAAATGGTAGTTGGTATTATCTCTGTTCCATTTTCATCTGTTAAAACAACATGGTCAAAGTTAGTAGTGTTGATAGCATCGGGAATTTCTGCATTTTCCTGTGCATAAACAGACATTGCCATAGAAGTGAGAGCCATTGCAGAAGTAAGTGCAAGCGAAATAATTTTTTTAAGAGATTTTTTCATAGTTTTTCCTCATTTGTAGGTATTGTTTTTTGTAAAACAGAGAATTTTGTAAAAGTGTTTTGACGTCAATCTTTTACGTTTGTAATAATTTTAACATTTTTTGTTGTGAATGTCAATATATATGTAAAAAAATAGAATAAAATGCACCAATGGTTGACATTGGTGCATATATCACAGAAAATCAATGGCTTTTTATAAAAAGCACAATATGAAAAAAGATAGTATTTAGAAAGTTCCACACAAAAAAATATGAGATTTCTTGTGTGGAACAAAAGATGATTGTAATAAAAACAGTATTTTTTTAAAAATTTCTTTTTATTATTATTTGATAAACAAACATCATACGTCTATAGTCTGTTTTGCAGAGAAAAAGTTAGGAAGCCAGAGCTTTTTCGGAAAATTCTGTGACAATCATATCTTCATAAGGCACACGGTTGGAAAGCTCTCCTCCCTGCTCCATAATATCCTGTATCAGTGTAAAGCTATCTTCTTCAAATATGGTGTTTTCTTTCCAAGTATCCTGTTGTTTATACCGTTCAATGATGGTGGTAAGGGTTTCTAAATCAGAATCGGGAAACTGGGGCAGTATGACTTGTGCAATTTCAGCGGAGGAGTGTTGCTGAACCCATGTTTGCCCTTTTTGTATGGCATTTGTAAATTTTTGTATGACTTCAGGATTTTCTTTCATATAGGTGCTGGTGGACATATAAACAGTATAAGGAACATAACCACTGGCGGTGCCTAAAGAGGCTACAATATAGCCGTTGCCCTGCTGTTCCAATGCAGTGGCAGTAGGCTCAAATTCTACAGTGTAATCTCCAATGTCTCCCACAAAAGCGCCGGAGGTAGAGGTATATGAAATGTTGTTAATGAGTTCCATATCTTCATTTGGAGTAATACCATTTTGTTTTAATACATATTCCAAAACCAATTCAGGCATTCCGCCGATTCTGCCGCCAATGACAGACTTTCCTTTTAAATCCGACCATTGAAAATTTGGCTCAGGCTGACGAGAAACCAGAAAGTTTCCTGCTCTTTGTGTAAGCTGGGCAAATGCAAGAGGATAGTCTTGTTTTCCTTCATTGTAGACATAAATACCCGCCTCTGTACCCAAAAGGGCAATATCAGCAGAATCGGAAAGAAGAGCTGTCATGGATTTATCGGCTCCTTGCCCTACGGCAACAGAAACGTCAAGACCTTCTTCTTCAAAAAAACCAAGTTCCTGTGCAACATATTGAGGTGCATAAAAAACAGAATGCACTACCTCGTTTAAACGGACAGGCGTTAAAGAAGATTCTTCTTTTTGACTACAGCCTGCAAAAACAGATACACAAAGCACGCCTGTCAAAAAAAGAGCTGTGATAGAATTTCTTTTTTTCATAAAAAAATACCTCCTGTAAATAGGTTATCGATAAAATGATTAATATAGCATATGAAAAAGATATTATTTGGTGCATTGTTTTAAAAATAAGTTTTTAGATATCATTTTTAGAAACAAATATTTTGAAAGTCTGTTTCTCAAGTATTAAAATATAATACATACTACCAATATATTTTGGATGAAAGTATTAATTTTTTAAAAAAGTAGTATAAACATTGTAAGATACTTTTTTTATTTAAAGAAATGAAGTCCGTTTTATGGTTTTATTTTCAAAATTCTTCTGTTATTACAAAAATGGATTTGTCGATTGTTGCAATAAGATATGATTTAAAAAAGACAAATCCTTTTTTAGTACAACTAAAAAAGATTGTTTGATAATTTTAAAGAAATGGCATATTTTTTTCTGAAAAAATGGTGTATAATAAGCAATGATGTATTTTGAAAAAAAGAAAGCGAGCGTAAATTGATGGAAAAATTTATGATGATTGATGGCAACAGCATTATCAACAGAGCGTTTTATGGCGTTCCTCTTTTAACCAATGCAGAGGGAAAATATACAAATGCAGTATATGGTTTTTTGAACATACTTTTTAAATTGTTGGAAGAAGAAAAACCCAAATATTTGGCAGTTGCATTTGATTTAAAAGCCCCTACATTTCGCCATAAAACATTTGAGCAATATAAAGGTACCAGAAAGGGTATGCCCCAAGAACTTTTAGAACAAATGCCCATTTTAAAACAAGTATTAAAAGCAATGCATATCAAGCAGTATGCCATAGAAGGATTTGAAGCAGACGATATATTAGGCACACTTTCTAAAAAGGCAGAACAAGAGGGCATGCAAGCTGTTATAGTATCCGGCGACAGAGATTTACTCCAGTTGGCAAGCGATACGCTAAAGGTTCGTATACCAAAAACAAAGGGTGGCAAAACAGAAATAGAAGATTATTTTGCAAAAGACGTTTTACAAAAATATGGTGTGACGCCGGAAGAATTGATTGATGTAAAAGCGCTGATGGGAGATACTTCTGACAATGTGCCGGGCGTGCCAAGTATTGGAGAAAAAACGGCTATAAAAATTATACAGCAGTACAAAAATATTGAAACAGCCATTGAACATTTTCAAGAGATTAAGCCCAAAAAGGCTTCTGAAAATTTGAATGCCTTTCAACAGCAGGCGAAGCTGAGCAAATATCTTGTTACCATTGTAAGAGATGTTCCTTTACAATTGGATAAACAAGAAGTGTCTATCCAAGATATGTTTACACAAGAAGCTTATCTATTGATGAAAAATTTAGGTTTTAAAAGCCTTTTGCCTCGTTTTGCACCGGAAAAAGCAAAACAGGAGCAAACCATTGCCTATCAGCGAATGACCGAAAAACGACAATGGAAACAGATATTTGACACTCTCCAAAAGCAAAAAGAAATAGCATATATCTTATTACATGAAAATGGTATGATATTGGGTATGAGCTTATATGATGGAAAGGGGACTGTTTTCTTTTTGGAATGTGAACAGAAAGAAATACCCATTCTTTTAAATTGTGCAAAGGAATTTTTGCAAAATCCGGATTATCTCAAGATTGCTCATGACGCCAAAAAAGATATAAAATTATTAAGACAGTATAACATTACATTAAGTGATGTTTGTTTTGATACTGCTATTGCGGCATATCTATTAAATTCCACAGAAGATTCTTATGAATATGATGCTATTGCAGAAGAGTTTTTGCAAAAAATATATCCCTCTGAAGAGGAACTATTGGGAAAAGGAAAGTCCAAAAAATCTTTACTGGATTTACAACAGCAGCAAAGAACACTCTATGCGGCCAGACAGGCAGAAGTTACCTACTTAGCAAAAGCAGTAATGGCAGAAAAATTGAAACAAAATGAGCAAGAACAGCTATATTATTCCATAGAACTGCCTTTGATCAGAGTGCTTGCCGATATGGAGAAATATGGAATAAAAGTGGACAAAAAAGCATTGGAAGAATATGGCGAAAAACTGCAAAAAAGCATTGATACATTAACTTTAGAAATTTATACTTTCTCAGGTGTCAAATTTAATATCAACTCTCCAAAACAATTGGGAGAAATATTGTTTAGTGAAGAATATATGGCATTGCCGGGAGCAAAAAAGACAAAAACGGGATATTCTACCGCCGCGGAAGTACTGGAAAAATTAAAAGGGCAACATCCTATTATAGAAAAAATACTTCAATATCGTCAGCTGACAAAGCTTAAAAGCACTTATGTAGACGGTCTTTTGACTGTTATGGATACAGATACGCAAAAAATATATTCCACATTTCATCAGACCATTACCGCCACAGGACGTATTAGTTCTACAGAGCCGAATTTACAAAATATTCCTATTCGATTGGAGTTAGGAAGAGAGCTTAGAAAAGTGTTTATTCCTACTGATGAAAACTACTGTTTTTTGGACGGAGACTATTCTCAAATCGAATTGAGAGTATTGGCGCACATTGCCCAAGATAAAACGTTGATAGAAGCGTTTTGTAATAACCAAGATATTCATAGTCTGACAGCTTCACAGGTGTTTCATGTGCCGTTTGAAGAAGTGACGCCATTGCAAAGGAGAAATGCAAAGGCTGTTAACTTTGGCATCATCTATGGCATTGGAGCATTTAGCCTAAGTCAGGACTTGAATATTACCAGAAAAGAGGCTGAAAAATATATTGCAGGTTATTTTGCAAAATATCCTAATATTAAAGCTTATATGGACAAAACCGTACAGTATGCTGAAAAAAATGGATATGTAGAAACGCTTTTTCATAGAAGGCGGGCTATGCCTGAGTTGCAAGCAAAAACGTTTGCACAAAGGTCTTTTGGTGAAAGGGTTGCTATGAATATGCCTATACAAGGCACAGCCGCAGACATCATCAAAATTGCAATGATACAAGTGCATAAAAAATTACAACAAGCATCTCTCAGAGCCAGACTGATACTGCAAGTGCATGATGAATTGCTTTTGGAAGTACACAAAGACGATGCAAAGCAAGCAGCTTTTTTGCTCAAAGAAACCATGGAAAATGCAGTTTCACTAGATGTGCCTATGGTGGTAGAAGTACATCAAGGAAATTCTTGGTTTGAAACAAAGTAATGTAAAAATAAAAGAAAGGAAAAAAAATGAAAGTAATTGGATTGACGGGAGGAACAGGAAGCGGAAAAAGTATTGTATCTGCTTATCTGAAAAAAAAGGGGGCTTATATTATTGACGCTGACCAGATTGCCCATGATATTATCAAAAGAGGAATGCCGGCTTATGAAGAAATTACACAATATTTTGGTGGTGTAATACTGGATGAAAACAGAAACATACTGCGAAAAAAATTGGGTAGTATTGTTTTTGCAAACAAACAAAAAAGAGATTTTTTAAATCACTGTACACACAAATATATTATAGAAGAAATTGATAGACAAATTCAGCAAGAAATACAAACACAAAAACACCTCTGCATTGTGCTGGATGCTCCTCTTTTGATAGAAGCAAATCTGCAAAATCGTTGTGATGAAATTTGGGTTGTTTTTGCAAAAGAGGAAGTGAGAGCCAGAAGAGTGATGCAGAGGGATAATATTACATATCAAGACGCCAAAAACCGTATTGGTTCTCAAAAAAATTGGCAAACCTATCAACAATATGCTGATTTTATACTGGATAACAGCAAAGATTTACAATATTTAGAAAAACAATTAGAAGCTGTGCTTTCAGAAAGAATTTTAAAAGAAAATGGAGAGAAGTTATGAGATTTTCCATAAAGGCTGCAAAAATCACAATCTTTTTTGCAGTGATAATACTTTTTTGCAGATGGGTTGCATTGCCTTACATCTTTCCCAGAAAACATCAGCAGGTGATAGAGCAGTGTGCCAAAACCTATCAACTTCCGCCCTCTTTGGTATATGGTGTCATTTTTATAGAAAGCAGATTTCAAAAAGACGCTGTGTCTATCAAAGACGCCAAAGGCTTGATGCAAATAGGAGAAATGACAGGAAATTGGGCCGGTGAAACCCTTGGCATTTTAAACTACAGCCAAGAAATGCTTTTTATACCTGAAGTAAACATTGAAATAGGCTGTTGGTATTTGCAAAGGTTGCATAAACAGTTTGAAAACACACAGACAGCACTGGCGGCATATAATGCAGGCAGTGGAAATGTATCCAAATGGCTTTGCGACAGCAGATATAGCGACGATGGAAAAACATTAAAAGAAATTCCCTTTGGAGAAACGAAAAGATATGTCAAAAAGGTAACTATAGTACAAAAAATATATAGATGGCTTTATGATATACCGTAAAAAACATGGCAATATATGAAAATAAAAGGTTACAAAAGTTTTTGTGATTGGGTTTTTGAATGTGTATTTTATTTATCGTAAAGAGCTAAAATATTGAAATTTTTGAAAATGGTGTATTTTTTTCAACAGTTTAAAAAAATACCTAAATTTGTTTTTGTATTATCTTTTTCCAGACCATGATAAAATTTATTTTTGGCAGTAAAAAGAGTTATATTTAGCAATACAATTCAGTATAAAGCAAGGAGGAAATGATGAAAAAACAAAAGATGCTTATCTGCTTTGCCTTGCTTTTTGCCTTAGCAGGGTGTACCCGGCAGATACAAACAGAAACCACCGCCCAACAGCACAACCAAAGCGTACAAACCGCAACACAAAACCAACCCCAGCAAACACCGCAAGTTCCGGTGCAAGAAGGAGGTACGCTCTATCTTTGTATGAGAAGTGCATTAACACTCAATCCTATTTTAAATGAAGATGATTCTGTCGATGCTATATTAAAACTGATTTATATGCCTTTGATAAAGTTAGATCAAAATCATAAGCCGACGCCTTCTATTGCCCAAAGCTGGAGTTTTGATGAAACAGGCACAGTACTTTCTATGAATTTAAGAAGTGATATTACGTGGCAAAATGGCACTAATCTGACGGCGGATGATGTGATATTTTCATTGCAGGCATTGGATAGGGCAGGGGAAAATGTTGTTTACAAAGATTGCATGAAGTATATTTCAAATTATAGAAAAACAGGCACTTATAGTGTGGAAATTACATTCCGTCAAAATTTTAGCGGAAATTTGTATGCATTACAAATGCCTATTGTTAGCAGACAATATTATGGAAGTGAAAATTTGGAACAATCCCCCAACGATATGATACCTATGGGAAACGGCTATTTTGCGTTTGAAAAATATGTGCCGGCAAAAGAAATGGTTTTAAATAAGTGTAATAGTAGTTTTGGCACTATGGCACACATTGATAAAATTGTTGTTACAATCAGCACAGATGAAGATACAGATTTATACTCTTTTGAGCAGGGATTGACAGATTTACTGGTGGTTTCTTCTTCTGACATGGGAAAATCTGATAACGAAAATAGTACAAAATATTATGAATATACTACAAATTATTTTGATTTTGTGGGATTTAATTTTACAAAAAGCCTTTTTCAAGACAGTAATGTAAGAAAAGCCATTGCCAGCACTTTGCCAAAGGAATCTATACTAGAAAATGTATATTTATCAAGAGGCAGTGTTACAGAAAGTTTTGTCAATCCCCAATATTGGTTTTATGAAGCAAATGTGACAAAATATGATTTTGATATAGAACAAGCCCAAACCTATTTGGAGGCTTCTAATTGGAAGGATACAAATGAAGATGGAATACTGGACAGAACAACCAATGAATTGACAGAAACGTTTCAAATATCCATATTATATAACACAGAAAATGAAATTAGAAAACAAATTGCCATTCGTTTGGCAGATGAATTAAGAGGTATTGGCGCGGAGGTTTTTTTGGACGGACAGCCTTATGAGATTTATGTGCAAAAGCTACAGTCTGGAAATTTTGATTTGTTTGTTGGAGGCTGGCAGTTTTCTGTAGTGCCGGATTATTCTTTTATTTTGCATTCTTCTCAAGTTGGGCAGGCAAACTATATGAGGTATCAAAATGCCGAGATAGACGCTTTGTTGGACGCTGCTTACAGCAGTGTAAACGAGGCGGATATCAAAACGGCTTACAGTAATTTGCAAAAAAAAGCGGCAGAAGAACTGCCCTTTATCAGCGTTGCTTTTCGCAACAGTGTTTTGCTTTCTTCCGATAGAGTGTATGGAGAAGTGAAGCCTTTGGAAAGCAATATTTATGATACTATCAATCAATGGTTTTTGTATGAACAACCATCATCATAAAAGCATATCAAAAAGGAGGAGGCATATATGTCTGAACTGCGAAAAAACAAATTGACAGGAGAATGGGTTTTATATGCTGAAAACCGCCAAAAAAGACCGTATGAGTTTGTAAAAAAGATGGACTATAAACAAACAGGAAAAGAGCATTGTCCTTTTTGTAAAGGCAACGAACAACAAACGACTTCCCCTGTGTTTCAGGATAGAAAAGAAAATTGGAGTATTCGTGCATTTCCAAATCGCTTTCCGGCTGTGACAGAAAAAGAGGAAACATTGCATAAAGAAAGTTTTTATGAAAACAAATCGGCAGTAGGTCGTCATGAAGTGGTTGTAGATACGCCAAATCATGATCAAACAATAGAACAGTTTTCTGTGCAGCATTTAAAAAATGTACTTTTGACGTTGCAAAAAAGGTTTCTTTCTATGATAAAGCAACAAAATATCAAACAAGTGCAGATTTTTAAAAATGCGGGAGCAGACGCCGGTATGTCTATCAAACATTCTCATTGGCAGTTGATTGGATTACCCACTGTTTCAAAAAGACAGCAGGAATATGAAACAACAGCAGAACAATATTACGGTCAAACACATAAGTGCGTGGTTTGTGATATGATTGCATGGGAAAAACAGCAGCAAAAAAGAGTATGTAAACAAACAGAGCATTTTATTGCGATAGCTCCCTATGCTTCTCGCTTTTCTTATGAAGTGTGGATTGTACCAAACAAACATACACCTTCCTTTGCAAATGTAGAAGAATCGTTGTTTGAAGAATTAGCAAAGCTTCTAAAAGAAATATTATGCGATATTACAGAGTTGAGAGAGGATATTAGTTATAATATCTGTTTTATAGAAAGTGGAAAACAGGCTCAAAAACAACAGCCGGAGTCATCTCACTGGATGATTCAAATATTGCCGAGAATTGGGGGTTTTGCAGGGTTTGAATTTGCAACAGAAACCTACATTAATTCTGTACTTCCGGAAACTGCGGCAAAATGGTATCAAAAAAGAGAAAAACAATAATCAAAAACACTAGTAAACGAGTGGTTTTAACAACCTATAGAAAGAGTATTATGTGGTTATTCCTGAAAATGGAATATTGAAAAGGGTTCGCATTACAATTACAGGCAGTCACTTTTAGTGGCTGCCTGTTTTGTCTTATTCTCCTCTGCTATCTGTAAACAGATCTGTGTACTTTTTTATGATATTTGCTCTGCTACATCATCTTCTTCCCACTGATTTTTTATATAGTCCTTTTAGGGCTTTTTCATTTTGTTCTACTATATTTATAAAATATCTTCTCGCCTCAAAATTTCTTTTCCTATATCTGTATTTCAAATTAGCATGCCTATCCAATTATCGTCAACTCACTCTTAACCCTATAAACTGTGCTAGCTGTATACTGACTAGATATGGATATGGTCTGAACATACTTGTGCTTTAATGAGTTTAACCTTTTTTTCCCACAATTTTCCGATGATTTGTCTGCTTTTCATTATTTGTAGTCACTTTTGTGCTATATTTTGGTGCAAACACTATATGATATTGGTATGTATATTTGGAATGTGGATTATTTTTATTTCATTTTTGATGTAAAAAATTTCCTAATTTGTTTTCATAATGCCATCTCTTCATTCTAAAATTATAATTAGGAGGTTTTATATACCAAAGTATGTTATTTACCCCTAGTAGAACGAGGAATTTTATTAAGCTAAAGCACCTAATCAAAAAGCCACAAAATAAGTTTATTTTGTGGCTTTTTTTCTATAAAGCAGTATCATAGAGGTTTCTTTTTTGAAACAGCCTAAAACAAGTAAAAATAAAAAATATAATATCATCATAGAACAGATGCAAAAGAGAAAAAATGTCTTGGAGGGTGTGCCGATTTGTATGATATAGCGTATGGTTAGTCCGGAGGCAAAGCCGGCCAAAAGAGGTTTAAAAAAACAGCTTACAAAGGGAATATGTACTTGTGTGCATTGAACAATTTTGTAAAGAGAAAGAGCCATAGTAACTAATAAACTCACAAACCAACCAGCCAAATAAGCTAAAACACCATAATATGGAATCAAAAAATAAATAAATCCTATTGTAATAATGGAAGAAATGATATTGGTTTGAAATAAAAATACGTGCTCTCCAAGACCGTTTAATAACCCGCTAAAAGTCATTTGCATATATAAAAAGGGGCATATAAACGCCAATAAAAAAAGTAAATTTCCTAAATCGCTGTGACCGTATACAATATAGCAAACTTCTTTTGGAAATACAGCAAAAACAATGCCCGCTCCAATACTTAATATAGAAGAAAATAAAACGGTGGCAGAAACGGTAGAGGCAATTTTATTTTTTTGGTTGATGGCAGATGCTTCTGAAATTTCAGGTACAAGAGATACAGAAACAGATGTTAAAAAAGCAGACGGCAACATAATTAAAGGCATTGCCATACCTGTTAGTTCTCCGTAAGTACTCATGGCGTCGGCACTGCTTTGCCCAAAAAGCTGCAGTCTTTGAGGAATCAGTATATTTTCTATAGTAGATAATAAAGAACTGACTATACGGCTGGCTGTCAAAGGTAATGCCATAGCACAAATCATATGAAATGTTTTGACAGTGGAAAGAGTTGGTTTTTTGATATATTTCTTTTTTCTTTTGAAATGAATATAGTTATAAAAAACAAATAAAAAAGAAATAATTTCACCACAAACAATACCAATAACGGCAGAAACACAGGCATAAGCAAGTCCTAACGGTACAAATAAGGAAGCTGTCAAATAAACCGCTATAATACGTATGATTTGTTCTATTACTTGTGAAAAGGCGGGTACAATAGCGTTTTGCAGTCCAAAAAAATAGCCTCTGATACAAGACCCACTGGACATAAAAGGGATGGCGATAGCTAAAATACGAAAAGAAAGAGCAGTGCGAGGCTCTTTTAACACGGTCAAAGCAAACCAGTCGGCACAAAGAAATAAGAAAACGCTTAATATCATACTGATTGTTAATGTCATAAAAAGAGATTGTTTTAAAATACGTCCCATATTGCCAGTTTGATTTTTGGCTTTTTCTTGTGCTGTCAGCTTAGATATAGTTGTAGTAAAACCGGAGGAGGTGATGCTCCATGTTAACATATAAATGGGCATAATCAGCTGATAAAGCCCCATACCTTCTGTGCCAATGAGATTTGCCATATATACACGATAAAAAAAACCAATACATTTTGTAATCAGACTGGCAGACGTCAATACAAGTGTGCCTGTAATCAGCGCTTTTTTGCTCATAAAAAACTCCTCTTTTTGCATGATGTTTGTTTAACATATGCCCAAAAAGAGGAGAATAGAACTATTACAATATTATGTTTCTTTTTCAGAAGTTGCTTGTTCTTTTGCTTCTTTTATTACCGCCATTCTATGAAGAACAATTAATGTTACAAATAAGCAAATAATAGAAACGCCCAATGTCAAAAAGAGATTTTTTGTAAAGCCTGCTATAATGTATCCTACTATGCAGCAGCCTGCTACGCATACAGCGTAAGGAATTTGTGTAGAAACATGGTCGATATGGTTACAGCCTGCGCCTGTAGAAGAAAGTATGGTAGTATCTGAGATAGGAGAACAATGGTCGCCAAATACAGAGCCTGCCAATGTTGCGGCAAGAGAAATGATGGTCAGTTCAGGAGCGACTCTTTGGCAGACTGTTGCGATAATTGGAATTAAAATACCAAATGTACCCCATGATGTTCCCATAGAAAAGGAAAGAAAACCAGCTACAACAAATATAATAGCAGGAATCAACATGGTAGGCATATTTGAATGCGCAACCAAATCCCCTACATATTCTCCTGTACTGAGCAAATCACGACAAACGCCGCTGATTGTCCAAGCCAATGTTAAAATAATGATAGCTCCTACCATAGATTTGACGCCTTGTCCAATACCGTCCATAAACTCTCTGAAATTTAATATTTTTCTTGGTACAAATAATAAAAATGCTACAATTAAAGAAGCGAAACTGCTGATTGCAAGAGCCGGACCGGCATCTGTGTTTCCAAACCCATCGGCAATGGACATTCCTCCTTCAAAATAACCTCCAACATACAACATAGAAAGAATAGAAAATATAATCAGCGCTGCAATAGGAATCACCAAATCTCTTACTTTGCCCTTGGGAGAAATGCGTAACTGATTTAATTCGTCTGCTCCTGTTGTAGTACTAATTGCATCAGAGTCTAATTTTCCATATTTTCTTGCCTGATATTCAAATTTTTCCATAGGACCAAAATCTAATTGTACACAAGAAATGACAACAATCATAATAATTGTTAAAATAGCATATAGATTAAAAGGAATGGATTGTATGAAAGATTCCATACCGTTTAAACCGGTATCTCCCATTTGTGAAATAACAGAAGCTGCCCAAGAAGATACAGGAGCAATGATACAAATGGGCGCGGCAGTAGCGTCAATCAGATACGCCAGCTTCGCATGTGAAATACGCTGTTTGTCTGTAACAGGTTTCATAACAGTACCTACAGTCAAACAGTTAAAATAATCATCAATAAATATCAAAGCGCCTAATGCACAGGTGGAAAGAGAAGCGCCTGTACGAGAAGTGATTTTACTGCTTGCCCATTCGCCATATGCTCGAGAACCTCCCGCCTTTGTGATGACAACCACAAGAGCGCCCAACATTGCTAAAAATAGTACAATAGCAGTGTTTTCAGCCAATTTGCTTGCCATAAGCGCCATAGTAGTATCCGCTGTTTTTACAATAACATTGATACCGCTTGTTACATTCATAGCATAAATAAAAGTGCCTGAAAGAATACCAATAATTAAAGATGAAATAACTTCTTTTGTAACAAGGGCAAGTCCAATGGCAATGATTGGCGGTATGATAGATAAAAACCCTACGTTAATTGATTCCAAAATAATCCCCCTTTTCTTTCAAAAATTTCTTTTTTGGAACAAAATATAACAGCTATCATCATAACATAAATTTCAAAAATATTCAATTCTGTATAAGTGCATATTTATAGTTTTGTGTATTTTATATTCAAATTATACCCATAAAAAAATGATTATGATAAAAATAGAATAACTAAAAAGAAAAAACAAAGATTTCTTTATTAAAATGGTAAAATATTTGCTGTTTGTGATGTAAAATGATTGAAAAACAGTAAAGCAAATGATAGATAATCTAATTTATTATGCGGGTAAAATAAGCAATATTAAAATTTTATATTATCAGTAAAACCATAAAAAGAAAGTTATGAACCCATTAACTAAGAAAAGTATTTTTAGATAAAAAGGCATAGGAGTACAAATAACATTTTTTGATAGAATGGTATATAACCAATTTATTTTCTGCAAGGCTATTTATATGTCCAAACAACAAGTGTAAAAAAACAATACTTCTGTGTTTGATAAAAAAATGGGTATGTATTTACTTATAAAATTTTATATGTTTTGATGGTTTATTGATTTTATAAAGAAAAAAAGCAATCAGAAGTAAAAAGTATCTATAAAATGCTATGATATCAATCCCTGCAATTATCACCATTTTACAGAATAGATTTAGTTTTGATTAGTAATACTTTGATATTTTTAGAAAAACAAAAATATATTGTTAAGCTATTTTTATAAACAATCAGATATATTTTTATTATGATTATTTAATTGTGTATTTATTTTGTAATGAGAAAGCAAAAAAATGCTTTCCATTTTTTTTGAACTAATCTTTTTTATAGTAAAAATAGAATATGTGTTATTTTATACATTTTTTTAAAAAAATAATAGCTATTTTTAAAAAAATAATAGACAATATGTATTTTGTTTTAATAAAACATTAAAAAAATATAGTGAATATATTGACAATTTTTTTTATATAATGCATAATATAAAACATAATATACAAAATACTATATTTTGTACTTTAAGATAAAATTGCAGCAGTTTATCTGCAAGTAAGAATAGAACAAACAAACATTTAACGATAATTGGTGCAATGAGCTAAGTTTCATTGTGCCTTTTTTTGTATCAAAAATAAGAAAGGAGGAAAAATATGTTATTTTTTATCATGTTGCTGTTATGGTTTTTATTAAACGGCAAAGTAAGCCTACAATTACTATTTATTGGAATTTTAGTCTGCGGAGGCATTTATAGTTTTACCAAAAAATATATTGAAATACAATGGGCAAAAAAAGGCGTCAAAAGACGTATTTTTGAGCTTATAAAATATATTTTTATATTGTTGAGAGAAATTGTAAAATCTAATATTGCCGTCATAAAATTGGTGCTGACTCCTGACATGGAAAAATGGCATCCTTGCTTTGTATGTTTTGATTCTGATTTAAAAAGTGAAAGATTACGAGTCATATTGGCAAATTCTATTACATTGACGCCGGGAACAATTACAGTAGGACTGGAAGAGAAGATATTTACAGTTCATGTATTAGACCATCGTTTGGAAGATACCATTGAAAACGGCATATTTGTACAAGAACTGAAAAAAATAGAAAGGGGAGAAAAATGTGAAAGAAAATGAAACCTTTTTGCATATGATATTATTTGGTTGTATGATTTTTATTTCTATATTGCTGCTTTTTTGTTTATATAAAGCATTAAAAGGACCAAGATATACAGACAGATTGATTTGTATTAATATGATTGCAACATTAACAGTTAGCTTTATTTGTATTCTTTCTGTTTATTTACAAGAAGCGTTTTTGATAGATATTGCGTTGGTTTATGCTATGTTAAGCTTTTTGGCCATTATTGTGCTGTGTCGTATTGTCACATTACATCATAAAGAATATTTTATTTATCAAAAAAGAAAGGAGAAGCAAAAATATGATTAGACAAATCATAGGAAGTATTTTTTTACTTGGCGGTATGTTTGTGATGTCTGTGTCTGTGTTAGGTTTATATCGTTTTAAATACACTTTAAATCGAATGCATACATCAGCGTTGGCTGATACGCTAGGTACAGCTTTTGTAATAATTGGATTGATGCTGATTGGACTGAATTTATTTCATATATTGAAAATGTTTTTAGTGATAGTATTTTTTTGGCTGACCAGTCCTGTCAGTAGTCATTTGATTGCAAAAGCAGAGATATTGACAAATTTAAATTTGGAAGAAAGGATGAAGGAGAAGTAATATGCTGATAGAAAATTTGTTACTTTTATTTTTAATTATTTGTGCTATATTGGTTTCTGTTACAAAAAGACTGCTTCGTGCTGTAATTTTATTTATGGCATATAGTATTGTGATGTCTATTGTTTGGATATTTTTACAAGCGCCTGATTTAGCCATTACAGAGGCTGCCGTTGGAACAGGCATTACTAGTATTTTATTCTTCCTCACATTAAAAAAAGTCCATGAAATCAAGGGAACTTATGATAAATGAAAAAAAAGAGAAATCAAAATGGCGCCATTTTGTAGATTGGGTCAATGGAGAGGAAGTCATTGAAAAGCCGGAAAGGATTTCTTTTCAAAAAATAAATAAAAAAATTTTAAAAAAGTTATTTCAAAAATATATTTGGAGTGAAAGAAAAAAAGCAGCGTTTTATTTAATCATGTGTACGTTTGTATGTGTTGTATTTATTGGGATACTACTTCATACAGTTTCTGCACTGCCCTATTTTGGCAGTAGTACAAATCCTGCTTCCAATGAAGTGGTACAGCGTTACATAGAATCTGGTGTCAAAGAAACAGGAGCGACTAATATTGTAACAGGTATGATATTAGAATACAGAGCGTTTGATACATTTGGAGAAGCCAATGTATTGTTTTTGGCGGCTATCTGTGTTGTTATGCTTTTAAAAAAAGATAAATATAATACTACAGAAAAGCAAAAAGCAGAGCAAGAAGAGGAGAAAGCTTTTGATACGGAGGATGAAAATATTATATTAAAAAGAGTTGCAAATGTTTTGACTCCTCTTTTATTTCTCTTTGGCATTTATGTTGTACTAAACGGTCATATTTCTCCCGGAGGAGGTTTTTCCGGAGGGGCTATTATGGGAGCGGGTTTGATATTGTATGCTTGTGTAAATGGTCAACAAAAGGCGCAAAGGTTTTTTACCTATAAGACGTTTTTGTATATGAATGTAATAAGCCTTTTGACATACTGCCTTTTGAAGGGATATTCCTTTTTTACAGGAGCAAATCATCTGCCGGATATAATACCAAAAGGAGTACCGGGAGAGTTATTGAGTGGAGGATTGATATTGCCTTTAAATATTTGTGTTGGAATTATTGTGATGTGTACCATTTATGGATTTTATGCATTGTTTACAAAAGGAGATATATAGATGTCAAATTTGATGACCAATCACTATGAAGCGGCGGCAGTGATACTGTTTGGAATTGGATTTATGAATTTGTTGCTTGCCAGAAATTTGATTAAAAAATTTATTGGGTTAAATATTATGGATACAGCAGTGTATTTGTTTTTGGCAGCAAAGGGGTATATTACATCAAGAGCGGCTCCTATTATTACAGAAGGAACCATAGCTCGTGTAGAGGATTATATCAATCCTGTGCCCAGTGGGCTTGTTTTAACGGGAATTGTAGTATCTGTTAGTGTAACAGCGTTTTCTCTGGCATTGGTACAAAGGCTTTATAAGCATTATGGGTCTTTGGACTTAGATGAAATTATGGAAAAGGCCAAAAAGGAGGGAAAGGTATGACTGCAATCCATTACATACAAAACATTCCCTTTTTTAGTATTTTTTTAGCAATGTTTGGAGGAATTGTAACGCCTCTTTTTGGCAATGGAAAAACGGCACAAAAAGTGAATCTGATAATTGTAACATTGATTGGTATATTATCGGCAATGTTACTGGCATATCTTTGGCAAAAGCAAGAGAGTTTTACATTTATGATGGGGCATTTTCCTGCGCCTTGGGGAAATGAACTGCGAGCCGGTCCTTTGGAGGCATTGATGGCGCTTTCTTTTTGCTGTGTAATGGCTCTGACATTGATAGGAGGAGGCAGATTTGTACAAAACGACGTGTTGCCGGAAAAACAAAATTTGTATTTTGTGATGATGTATTTGCTTTTTGGCTCTATGCTGGCGTTGATTTATACAAATGATATTTTTACAGCCTATGTATTTTTAGAAATCAATACAATTGCTTCTTGTGCCATTATTATGGCAAAGGGAACGGGAGAAAGTATTGTGGCAACACTGCACTATTTGATTATATGTCTTTTGGGTTCCGGTCTTTTTTTAATCGGCATCTCTTTACTATATGGTATTACAGGACATCTTTTGATGGAAAATATACAGCAGGCAATATTAGAACTGGTACAAACAGGAGAATATGCCTTTGCTTTTGCTGTAGTCATTGGCATGATTATTATTGGCATTTCCATTAAAAGTGCTGTATTTCCCTTCCATTTTATGCTTGTCAGCGCTCATCCGGCGGCAACGCCTGCTTCTAGCGGCATTCTTTCGGGGCTTGTTTTAAAAAGCTTTATATTGCTTAACATTAAAATGTTTTATTGCGTTTTTACCATTGATTTGATAAGAAGTTTAAAAATTACAAATGTTTTGTTTTTATTTGGTTTAATTGGCATGGTAGTAGGCTCTGTTTGTGCATTAAAAGAAAGGCGTATCAAGCATATGCTTGCCTATTCTTCTGCGGCACAAATTGGCTATATTTATATGGGGCTTGGTCTGGGAAACCATGAAGGTATGGTGGCGGCTTGTTTTCATATTCTTGCCCATGCAGTTACAAAAGCAATGCTGTTTATTTGTACAGGAGGATTGATGGAAGCTTCACAAGGCAAAGACAGCATTCACAGCCTGAGAGGAGCAGGACATAGAAATTTGATAGCAGGTATTGGTTTTACAATAGGAGGGCTTTCTATGATAGGTATTCCATTGACAGCGGGATTTGTATCGAAGCTGTATTTTGCCACGGCTACCATTTATTCTCCTCAAAAAATGGTGATTACACTTTTGACATTAGCTGTCAGTATGATATTAAATGCCATGTATTTTATACCTTCTGCCATTGCAATATGGTCGCCGGTAGATAAAAATGCAAACAGACCAAAGCCTTCAAAAGCTATGCAAGGCGCTATTGGTGTTTTTGTTGCACTAAATATAGTGTTGGGAGTGTATTATGATCCTATTATTGATATGATTGAAATGGGAATTGGATTATTAGGATAATAAAAAGGGTGATGTGTGTGATTGGTAATAAAATGCTGTTGTTTCCGGTGATGTTTCCTATCATTGCCGCAATGTTTTTTTTGTTTTTAAAAAAGGAGAAGCAACAGCGGATTTATATTTTTTTTAGTATGATATTAGAAACAATAAGCGTGATTTTTTTGTGTATGACTGATACAGAACCATTACAGTTTTGGCAAATAGACAAAAATATCAATATTATGTTCCAAATAGATGGATTATCTTGTTTTTTTGCCGGCTTGATTAGTGTCATATGGCTTTTGGCTACTGTGTTTTCACTGGAATATATGAAACATGAAGAAAATACAAAACGATTTTTTTTCTTTTTTATTATGACATTAGGCGTATTGATAGGACTGTCTTTTTCGGGTAATTTTATGACGTTATATTTGTTTTATGAAATGATGACGCTTTTGACACTGCCTTTTGTGATACACGGCGGCACCACGCAAGCGATGCAGGCAGGCTATAAATATTTAGGATATTCCATATTCGGTGCAGGATTGTCTTTGGCAGGATTTTTCTTTTTGAGTCAATATTGTCAAGGCACTGCTTTTACAGCAGGGGGAACATTACATATGCAAAGTGTGACAGGAAAGGAAACATTGTTATTGATTGTATTTTTACTGATGATGATAGGATTTGGCTGTAAGGCGGGGATGTGGCCTTTGCATGGCTGGCTTGCAACGGCACACCCTGTAGCTCCCTCTCCGGCTAGTGCAGTGCTTTCAGGTATTATTACAAAGTGTGGGGTATTGGCAATCATAAGAGTTTGTTATTATTTGTTTGGAGTAGAATTTGTAAAAGGAACATGGGCGCAACAGATGATATTGTGTTTTTGTATATTTACAATTTTTATGGGTTCTATGTTGGCATACAAAGAAAAATTGCTCAAAAAGCGTTTTGCTTATTCTACAATAAGTCAAGTTTCTTATATATTGTTTGGGCTAATGCTTTTTTCGCCCATTAGTTTTTGTGGAGCATTGCTGCAAATTGTATTTCATGCTGTAACAAAAAATATATTGTTTTTTACAGCAGGAGCCATTATTTACAAAACAGGAAAAGAATATGTTTCGCAATTAAAAGGAATCGGAAAACAAATGCCTGTTGTTATGATTTGTTTTACAATCGCCTCTCTTTCTTTGATAGGCATACCGCCTACCAGTGGCTTTGTAAGCAAATGGTTTTTGGCAGAAGGCGCTTTGTCAAGTGAATATGAAATATTGGGCATGGCAGGCGTTGTGATATTGATGATAAGCGCTCTTTTGACAGCAGGGTATCTTTTGCCTATTATATCAGATGGATTTTTTACCAAAAAAGGAGAATTTGTTTTGAAAGAAAAAAAAGAGCCGTGTTTTTTAATGACAGTACCTCTTTGTATTCTTTCTGCTGTGGCTGTGATACTGGGTATGTTTCCCAATGGCTTGCTCAGCAGTATTACAAAAATTTCAAATACATTGTTTGCTTTTGTATAAGGAGGAAAAAAGAATATGGAATCTATATTGCAACAAAAAGTACTGCTTCTTTTGCCGATTCTTTTTCCCATTGTGTCAGGGGCAATATTACTGTTTTTAAAAAGCATGGATGACAGAAAAAAAAGGCAATGGTATGTGGCGGTTGTTGTAATAGCCAATGCAGTGTTTGTTTTGACAGCGATCTATTTAGGCAGCAAAGAAGCGTTTGTACTTTATGAATTTAGTGAAAAGCTTTCTTTAAAATTTTATATAGACGGTTTATCTATGGTCTTTGGTACAATGGTTTCTATATTATGGGTGATAACAACTTTTTATGCTTTTGAATATATGAAGCATGAGGGAAGGGAAAGACAGTTTTTTTCTTTTTTTATTATGACATTTGGCGTTGTCATAGGAATAGCTTTTTCCAAAAATATGTTGACATTGTATTTATTTTATGAATTTTTGACATTGACTACATTGCCCTTGGTGATGCATGGGGATGATGGCAAAGCAAGGCATTGCGGAAGAATTTATTTGATTTATATGATGGGAGGGGCTTCTCTTGCGTTTATTGGTCTTGTATTTATTGGTATCTATGGTACTTCTCTTGATTTTATAATGGGAGGCATATTGGATACTGCTCTAGCCCAAAAAGACAAAACAATGCTTCATGTGGTATATTTATTGGCATTTTTTGGATTTGGCGTAAAGGCTGCTATTTTGCCGTTTTATCATTGGCTGCCTACGGCGTCGGTTGCTCCAACGCCTGTTACGGCGCTGCTTCATGCGGTGGCGGTAGTCAAAGCGGGCGTTTTTGCCATTGTTCGTTTAACCTATTATAATTTTGGAACAGAGTTTTTACAGGGAACATGGGTACAAAACGTCATATTGGCGGCTGCTGCATTAACAATTGTATTTGGCTCTACGGCGGCTTTAAGAACACCTCATATCAAAAGAAGATATGGTTATTCTACTATAAGTAATTTGTCATATATATTGTTTGGTATTGCTCTTATGACTCCTTCAGGATTAGAAGCAGGATTACTGCATATGATTTATCATGCAGTGTTAAAAATAACATTGTTTTTTTGTGCAGGAGCTATATTATATCAAAATCATAGAGAATATGAGTATGAAATTGAAGGTTTTGGTACAAAAATGCCCATTGTATTTTT
Organism: Candidatus Coprocola pullicola; assembly: GCA_018715395.1. Classification (GTDB taxonomy): domain Bacteria; phylum Bacillota; class Clostridia; order Lachnospirales; family Anaerotignaceae; genus Coprocola; species Coprocola pullicola. Next base: position 33,715 of record DVLQ01000052.1, read on the forward strand.
TAGCATGGCAGTTGTTTCCATAGGTATGGCAGCAATACCACCCTTTGCGGGATTTCATAGCAAATGGGCATTGGCAACAGCGGCAGTTGCAACGGGAAATAACTTTGCTTATATTGGCATTGGAGCATTGATTCTTTCTGCACTGCTGACAACATTATATTTATTTGCGTTGGTAATAAGAGCTTATTTCCCCAGAAAAAGACAATATCCAAAAGGATATGACGACGCAGTGGCTGACCCCAACAAACTGATGACAGTGCCATTATTGGTTTTGAGTGGAATTTCTATTATCATTGGCGTATATCCAAAGCCTTTTATGGAAATTTTTGATGTGATTGCACAAGGAATGCTCTAAAGGAGGGAAGGTATATGCAGACATTGATATTGCCATTTTTAATATTATTTCCTATGGCTTGTGGAGGAATAGGATATATCATTGGAAATAAAAAAGAAGAAATACGAGATTATTTTTTGTGGATTGTAACAGCAATGGTACTAGCAAGTACGCTTTTATTGAGAGGAGAATATAAGTTTTTGGCAGAAGGGTTTTCTGCGTTATCCATTTCGTTGCAATGGGGAGGACTTCATAGTGTTTTGGCTGTGATGACAGCGTTTGTGTGGCTGGTTATAATGGTTGTTTCCAAAACTTATTTAAAAGAACATCAAAATAAAAATCGATATTATTTTTTTATAATGATGACATTGGGAGCAGTAATGGGAGTCTTTTTATCGGCAGATTTGTATACTACGTTTTTATTTTTTGAAATCATGTCATTTACTTCCTATATATTGATAATACATACCAATACAAAAGAAAATTTTTATGCAGCATATACTTATTTAGCCTTTGCTGTAATTGGTGGACTTGTTACATTGACGGGAATTTTTTTGCTTTATGATATCACGGGCACATTGGTGTTTTCAGAATTAAAAGAAGCGCTTGTTACTTTAGAAAATAAAAATATGGCTTATGCAACGGGAATTTTGATATTATTTGGTTTTGCGGCAAAGGCAGGTATGTTTTTGGTGCATACGTGGCTGATAGAAGCCTATACCCAAGCGCCTACAACAGTTACAGCAATATTAAGCTGTATTCTTTCCAAAACAGGTATTTATGGCATATTGATACTGGGAGGTATACTGTTTTTGCATGATGAAACATGGGGTATGACATTGGTTTATTTTGGCATTTTTACACTACTTTGTGGAGGTATATTAGCAATATATTCTATAGATTTGAAAAAAATATTGGCTTGCTCCTCTATGTCACAGATAGGATTTATATTAGTAGGGATTGGTATGCAAGGCGTTTTGGGAGAGCATAATGTTTTGGCAGTAGAGGGCAGTATATTGCATATGGTCAATCATACCATTGTAAAGCTGATATTATTTTTAACAGCAGGTATTTTGTTTCTTAATACAAAGAGTCTAAACTTAAATGATATAAAAGGATATGGAAGAGGAAAACCGTTTTTGATGTCTGTTTTTTTGATGGGGGCATTAGGCGTTATGGGAATTCCTCTTTGGAATGGTTATATTAGCAAAACATTGATACATGAAAGTATTGTAGAGAAAATTTTATTGTTGGAACAAGCAGGAAAAAGTACTGTAGAAATGCAAACAATAGAATATTTGTTTTTAATTGGCGGCGGTTTTACAGTGGCTTATATGACAAAAATATTTGTGGCGGTTTTTGTAGAAAAGCCAAAACAAAAGCAGTATTGCAAAAAATATATCAATGGTATTTTAAAAGCTGTGTTAGGTTTTTGTGCAATACTGCCTTCTTTGTTTGGAATCTTTCCGCATCTGATACAGGATAATATTGCAAAATTAAGCAGAGGATTTGTATATGGACAGCCTTCGGAGCATACAATAGAATATTTTTCTTGGATAAATTTAAAAGGTGCAGTTATATCATTAGCCATAGGGAGTATTATCTATATTGTGTGGATTAGGATGATTTTGATGAAAAAAACAAAAGAAGGCAGCGTCTACATAGATAAATGGCCCAACCAATGGAATATACAAAAGCAAATTTATGAGCCTATTGTGTTACAACTGCTTCCTTTTTTAGGAGCGTTGACAGCCAGAGTGATAGGGTCTGTTACAGAGGGTTTTATTGTATTTTGCCAGATAACCATATTTAATAACAAAACAGGAAAAGTAATACCAAAAGAAGACGCCTATTTTTCTGTTTATACACAAGCGGGAAAAAGGATATTTAAAGATAACTTATCTAAGAGTTTGGCTTTTTTCGGAGCAGGATTTGCTTTTGCCATGCTTTATATATTAGGATAAAAAAAGAACCGAGATATCTCGGTTCTTTTTTTATTTTGCACAAATCAAACGATTGATTTGAGAGGCCATATAACCGGCGCCAAAGCCATTATCAATGTTGACAACAGCCATGCCTTCTGCACAGGAATTGAGCATTGTTAAAAGGGCAGATACTCCATGAAATGCTGTGCCATACCCTACAGAAGTAGGTACAGCAATAACAGGTTTGTTAACAAGACCTGTGATGACGCCGCCCAAAGCTCCCTCCATGCCGGCTACGGCAACAATACAGTTGGCAGAGCGAATTTCTTCCAAACGAGCAAAAAGCCTATGGATACCGGCAACCCCTACATCATAAATCCTTAAAACATGACTGCCATGAAATTCTGCTGTTTGTGCGGCTTCTTCTGCAACTGCTACGTCAGAAGTCCCTCCGGTGCAGACTGCCACAAGTCCCTTTTTTTCAACGGGTGTAAATATGAGTTTTATGATTTGAGAAAGAGGGTCATATTCTGCTTGAGGGATACTTTTTTGTATCAGAGCAAATTGTTTTTCAGAGGCTCTTGTGCCAATAACATTTTGTTTTTTTTCTGCAAAGGCTTCAAAAATAGAAAGAAGATGCTGTGTTTTTTTTCCATTACAAAAAATAACTTCTCCATAGTTTTTGCGGGCGGAACGCTGCCAATCGATTGTGGCAAAATCCATTTCTTTATTTTGGTACAAATGCTGTATTGCTTTTTGAGTTTCTTGTATGGAAAGTGTGCCTGCCTTTAGCTGTTCCAGTATTGTTTTTAATTCTTGCATATTTTAGCTCCTTATAAATCCATTGTGCCGGAACGAAAACCAAATAAATCAACAGTAGTATGTTTCCAGCCAAATTTTTGAAAATAAGCCCGGACTTGCTCTATTTTTTCTGCTAAAAGGGGCATTTGTTCCGGTGAAATTTCAATGCGTAGTATATCCTCATGTATGCGTAAGCGAATTTGATAAAAGCCCAGTTGCTGTAAAAAAAGCTCTCCTTGTTCGATTTTAGAAAGCAAAGCAGCGTCTAAAGCCATGCCATAAGCCAGACGAGTGGCAAGACAGGAGTTGGAGGGACGACAAGCAACAGAAAGTCCCATTTCCTGGGCAAGCATACGCACTTGTTTTTTAGTAATGTGCAGTTTTGCAAGAGGACTGACAATGTGTAGTTCCTCCAATGCTTTTAAACCGGGACGATAAACATGAAGGTCATCTTCATTTGTGCCATCTAATACAGTGTGGCAATGATTTTGTTTTGCAAATGCCAAAAGCTTTGTAAATAAAAATTTTTTGCATTGATAGCATCTGTCTTTTGGATTGTTTTGCAAAAGAGGGTTTTCAAGCTCATTAATGGGAAGTACAGAAAAAACTGCACCGCATTCTTTTGCCACTTCTTTTGCTGATATCACATCGCCTTTGGCATGAAGAAATGTATCAAAAAGTACAGCATGAATTTTTTTTTGTTTTTTTTGTGCCAGTTGGCAAGCAATTTTTAACAAAACACTGCTATCGACCCCTCCTGAAAAGGCAATGCAAATGCCTCCGTCAATATAGTGCGCAATTTCTTTTTGTAAAGACTGTAAAATTTGACTAGACATTGTTTTCTTTGGCAGAACAAAGTATTGCATGATAAATAGTTTTAAAATCCATATGATTTTGTTCTGCTAACTCCTTTACACTTTCAAATTCTGGATAATAATATATTTTTTCTCCATGCTGTACTTTTTTAACAAGGGCATTGCCATAAGGTGTGGAGAGGGTTTTGATTTGTCTTGGCAATGTGGTACGTTCCAACATATGACGTCTGATACCGATTGTGGTGGTATGAATAAAGAGAATATTTTCCATTTCTTCTATTTTTTGGGCAGAACAAAGCACTGTAACAAGAAAGGCTGGTCTGTTTTTTTTGGCATAAATAGGTGTGAAAAAAGCGTCCTTTGCTCCGGCTTGCAACAATTTTTCCAACACAAATCCAAGACATTCTCCTGTGGTATCATCTATATTTGTTTCCAAAGCCCAAAGGGTTTGTTCTGTTTGAGAGGTATCTTCCAATAAAAAGACACGAAGTAGATTGGCATTTGGTAGATTTTTTTTGCCTGCGCCTATGCCTGTTTTTTTGATTTGATATTGTGAGGGAAGCGCTGTACCATCATAAAGCGCTGCTGCAATGGCGATGCCTGTAGGAGTAACCAACTCTGAAGGAGTTTGTGTAAATTTTAATGGAATGTGATATTTTTCTGCAATGTTTACTACAGCCGGTACAGGTACAGGCAGCGTGCCATGCTGACAATAAACATGACCTGTTCCCTCATAAATAGGAGAAAAAACAGCCTTTTGTATTCCTAAATTATCTAAACAAATAGCAGCTCCCACAATATCTATAATGGAGTCAATGGCTCCAACTTCATGAAAATGGACTTTTTCTGGAGGCAGATGATGCGCTTTTGCCTCTGCTTGTGCTACGATGTGAAATATTTTTTTTGCTAATGCTTTGGCAGAAGGTGTGATAGCACTTTGGTCAATGATAGGCAATATGTCGGATAATGTTCTATGAGAATGTTCATGATGATGATGTTCGTGATGATGATGTTCGTGGTGATGATGTGCCTCAACAGTATTTTCCGGCTCTAAGTGTACATGAAAATCACAAGCAGAAATGCCACATTTTGTTACTGAACTGATTTCTATGGTATAACCATCTATATGAAGGCTTTCTAATCCTTTTTGCAGTACAGAAGCATCAGCGCCTAAATCTAGCAAAGCGGCGACAGTCATGTCGCCGCTAATGCCTGAAAGACATTGAAAATAAAATATAGGATAATGCATAATGACCTCCTAATATGAAATTCGATTTTGTTGCTTTAAATTAGAAAATATATTTTTTAACCAAAAAGATTTATTCATTTTCATTGTTGACGATATATAATACAAATAACTATATTTCAGTGCAAAGCCATACTGTTGAAAGCAGATAAAAGCATAAAAAATTTTGGACATAAATTTTTGAACGAACAGATTTTTAAATTTCAATAAGTTCATAGGCTTGATGACCAATGCCCAATTTTTCGGCATGTTCTACACAAGAACGCCAGTCTGTATCAGGAGAAACCATATGAAAATGGTCGCCATCACAAGCATGGGCATTAAGATGTTCTTCCAAAATACTGCCGGCACAAACAGGCTGTTTATTCACTGCATCTGCACAAGCAACATCTAATGCTACAGGGTCAAAAGAAGCAAACATACCAACATCAGGCACAATAGCAACGTCATTTTCTGCATGACAATCACAATAAGGAGAAACGTCCATAACAAGACTGATGTGGAAGTGAGGTCTATCCTTTAATACAGCAAGAGAGTATTCTGCCATTTTTTTGTTCATGATATCACAAGCTTCGTCATTTTTTGCATAAATGGCGTCATGTGGACAGATGCCAATACATCTTCCACAACCGACACATTTGTTATGATCAATGGAGGCTTTTTTGTCTGTGATGGTGATGGCACTATGAGCACAGATTTTTTGACACATACCACAGCCGACACATTTTCTTTCTTTTACAAGAGGTTTTCCGGCGCTGTGCATTTCCATTTTACCGGCGCGAGAACCACAGCCCATGCCGATATTTTTCAGCGCTCCGCCAAAGCCTGCCATTTCATGCCCTTTAAAGTGGTTTAAAGAAATGAAAATATCTGCATCCATAACAGCGCGACCGATTTTTGCTTCTTTAATATATTCTCCATCAACAGCGACAAGAGCTTCGTCTGTTCCTTTTAATCCATCGCCTATGATGATATGACAGCCTGTTGAAAAAGGAGAAAATCCATTCAGATAAGCTGAATCAATATGGTCAAGAGCATTTTTTCTGCCGCCTACATAAAGTGTGTTGCAGTCTGTTAAAAAAGGCTTTCCTCCCAATTCTTTTACCACGTCTACAACTGTTTTTGCATAGTTTGGACGAATATAAGCAAGATTTCCCGGTTCTCCGAAGTGAATTTTGATAGCGACATATTTTTTTTCAAAATCGATGTTACCAATTCCCGCTGTTTTCATAAGACGAGCAAGCTTTTGCTGTAAATTCATGCCCGGTTTTGCACGAAGATTTGTAAAATATACTTTTGATTTTTCCATAAGTATGAATCCTCCTTAAAATCATTGAATTTGATAGAAAATCATATCTTTAGTTTTGCAAGAATGATAGCCTAACAAAGATATTTTATCAATATTGTCAAAAAATAGCAAGAAGTTCGATATAAAAAGCCACAGACGGAAAAATCTGTGACTTTTTTGATTTATTTTAAAATATTGGCAACAACTTGTTGAGGAATTTCAAAGCAAGGACTTCCCGAAGAGCCGGGACCGACTTCATATTTATCAAAACAGATGACAATGTTTCCAGTTTCATTGATATAAAAATTTTGGTTTTCATTGATAGATTTAAAATTCCATTCAGGTACTTCTTGATAATCAATCCAGTAGACATTTTCCCCGGAAGCATTTTGGCGACGCATTTGTTCAGTAATATATTGGTTAATTGGAGTGAGATAGTCTGTGCCTGATTGAAATAAATCTGATAAAACGACAAGTGTATTTGTATGTTTATCTATGGTATAATATTTTTGCATAGAGAAAGTGCCTACTGTGCTTGCAGTATAGAGTTGTATAGACAAATAATCTTCTGTATTTGTTTTGACTGTATAGTTAGAGATAATGCCCATATGGGGGGCGCTTTGAGAATCGGCAGGCAGCAAGGCGGCAATATCTTTTTCAAAATTTTCTATAATTTTTTGTCCATATTGATGAAAATCTTCTGTCAGTTTTTGTTTTAACTCATCTTCTGAAAGCTCCGTAGCGTTCTGTGAAATTGTTTTTGTATCAGAAGCATTGGATTGTGTGGCAGGAATATTTGTTTTTAAAATATCAGCAACAACTTGTTGAGGAATTTCAAAGCAAGGACTTCCCGAAGAGCCGGGACCAACTTCATATTCATCAAAGCAGATGACAATGTTTCCAGTTTCATTGATATAGAAATTTTGGTTTTCATTAATGGATTTGAAATTCCATTCAGGCACATCTTCATAGTCAATCCAATAAAAGTTTTCTCCAGAGGCATTTTGACGACGCATTTGTTCAGCAATGTATTGGCTGATTGGGGTGACATAGTCTGCGTCTGGTTGGAATAAGTCTGAGAGTGTTACAAGAGAGTTTGTATGTTTATCAATGGTATAATATTTATGAATATCGGAAGAAGAACCGGCAATATTTGTCACAAAAATATCCAATGCTAAATAATCTTCTGTGTTTGTTTTGACTTCATAGCTGGAAAAAACACCCATATGAGGGTCGCTGTCCGGAAAAGCAGACTGCAATGATTGAACATCTTTTTCAAATTTTTCAATAATTTTGTTAGAATATTGCTGAAATTCTTTGTTTAGCGCTTCTTCCAGCTCTTTGTTGGAAAGCCCTGTGATTTCCGGTGTTACCACTTCTGCCTGCATATTGTCTTGAGAAAATTCATATTTATGAAAAGTGAGCACATTTACAATGTGATTCATGCCCGGAAGCTCTGAAACAGTAGCGGCAAAAGCAGGACTGACATTTAATGTACCTATAAAACCAACTGCTAATACAGCAAAACCGGCGGCAAGTATGCCAAAGTATCTTTTTTGTTTTTGAAATACTTTATTATTTTGTTGTTGTATAGCTTGGGATTGTTCTAATATAGTATTGATTTTTTGGCGAAATTCTTCAGAGGGATGGATAGATTCATATTCTTTTTTTAAATTTTCTAATTTTTTATTCATGATATTTCCTCCAGTTCTATTTTTAGTAAAGAGAGCGCTCTGTAAAGACGAGATTTTACAGTGTTGATATTTTCTTGCAATGTATCTGCAATTTCTTGTAGGGTCATATCTTCAAAAAAGCGAAGTATTAAAACGGTTTTATATTTTTCATCCATTTTTTCAATGATTTCATGTAAATCCATATTTTCAAACTGCTCTTCAAAGGAAGGGGTTTCAGATTGTACTGGCTCTACAGTAAGAGAAAGCATATGCTTTTCTTTTTTAATATAAGACAATGCAGTGTTGATAATGATACGGTAAAACCAAGTTTTGATATAATCCGGATTTTTTAGGGTATGTATATTTTTAAGCGCTTTTAGCACACTTTCGCTGATGACGTCTTCTGCCATTGCTTGATTTTTGGTATAGGTATAAGCAAAGCGATAGGCATTATCTAATTGTTGTGTAATAAGTTGCTCCAACAGCTGTCGGTTGTTCATAAAAAAGCTCCCTTCTTATTTTTTTGAATTCATAAATTAGACAAAACAAGATGAAAAAAAGTTTCTTTTGAAAAAATTTTTTAAAAAGAAAAATCCCCTTGCAAAAATGCAAAGGGAAAAACTGTATTAAAATATAACAATGTTATGGAAGCCTTTTTTTCCTTTTTGTATTAGAAGTTGATTGTCTGTAAAGTCGGCAATGGTAACTTTATGTTCGATAGAATCAATTTTTTTGTCGGCAACTTTAATACCGCCCTGCTGTACCAAACGACGAGCTTCTGATTTTGAGGCAACAATGCCTGCCGTTGTAAGAAGTGTTAAGATATCAATACCGTCTATCAATTCAGCGGCCGCCATTTCTGTAGTAGGAACAGAACCGCCTGCTGTGCCTTTGCCAAAAAGCGATTTTGCAGCTTCTTGTGCTTTGATGGCTTCCTGCTCATTGTGAACAATTTTTGTCAGTTCAAAAGCAAGAATTTCTTTTGCTTTATTAATTTCACTTCCTTCTAAAGCAGAAAGACGATTGACTTCTTCCATAGGCAAGAATGTTAAAAGGGCAAGACATTTTGCTACGTCTTTATCTCCGATATTTCTCCAGTATTGGTAAAATTCATAAGGAGAGGTTTTGGCAGGATCTAACCAAACTGCACCGTTTTCTGTTTTGCCCATTTTTTTACCTTCGCTGTTTGTCAGCAGTGAAAAGGTCATACCATAAGCGGGTTTGGACTCTCTGCGACGGATTAAATCCACGCCTGCAATGATATTTGACCATTGGTCGTTTCCGCCTAGCTGCAGAACACAGCCGTATCTTTTGTTTAATTCCAAAAAGTCGTATGCTTGCATAATCATATAGTTGAACTCTAAAAAGGAAAGACCTTTTTCCATTCTTGTTTTAAAACATTCGGCTGTCAACATTCTGTTTACAGAAAAGCTGACACCAATTTCTCTTAAAAATTCAATATAGTTTAAATTTCTAAGCCAATCTGCATTGTTGACTATGATGGCTTTATCGTTATCAAAATCGATAAAATGAGAAAGTTGTTTTTTGAAACAGCTGACATTGTGGTCAATTTCTTCTATGGTCATCATACGACGCATATCAGACTTTCCGGTAGGGTCGCCAATCATACCTGTACCGCCGCCCATAAGACAGATAGGTCTGTGACCGCATCTTTGCATATGCGCCATGGCCATGACAGTTAAAAAATGTCCTACATGAAGGCTGTCTGCTGTAGGGTCAAAGCCAATATAAAAAGTGATGGGTTCTCCTGTGGAAAATAACTGACGAATTTCTTCTTCGTGAGTCATTTGTTCGACGAATCCTCTTTCTTTTAAAACATCATAAGCATTTCTTTTTTCCATAACGATTAAACTTCCTTTCTTTAAAAATGATTTTTAAAATAAGACGGAAAATAAAAAAGGCTTCTCATCCGAAAGGACGAGAAGTCTCGTGGTACCACCTTATTTTACATCTGTAGAGTAAAAAACAGATGCCTTTTGACCAATATAACGGTTGGCAGCCGTTCTGCCTTTGCATTAAAACTCTTGCAGAAAGCTCATGAGTCGTAATTTACAAATACTGTACTGCAATCTTTTCAGCAACCAGATTGCTCTCTGAGGTTGTAACCAGCTTTGCCCATATCTCAATCATTGCAATTTTTATTATTTTTTCAAATGGTATCATAGTATTTTTAGAAAGTCAATAGAAAGAAAATAAATTTTTTTATCAAAAAATAAAATTTGTTGTGGAAATTTTAATAAAAATCATGTATACTAAAAAAATAAAAAATTATATATTTGAAAGGGGATTTCTATGAGAAAAATTTTAATATGGATAACAGCAGTGGCGATGGCATTTGCCATGACAGCCTGCAGCAGCAGTCAAAGCGGTGCAACAGATACGGCGGAAGCGGCTGTAATAGGGCTTTTAGATGCTATCAAAGCAGTAGATCAGGCAAAGGTGAATCAATATGTTACGCCAGAAGATAGTATGTATTCAGAAGATACTGCTACTACAGAAGATGTAGAAACAACAAAGCTGTTATTTGAAAACATGACTTATGAAGTGACGTCAGCAGAAGAAAATGGAGACAGCGCCGTTGTTAAAGTGGACATTACAACATTGGATATGAGCGTAATTATGCAACAATATATGCAAAGTTCCCTTGAACTTGCAGATTCTGCAACAGCAGCGGAAGAAATTACACAAGAAACAACAACACAATTATTAAAAGACGCTATTGAACAAAATAAAGATGCAACTGTTTCTTCTTCTGTGGAATTAAATGTAAATAAAACAGAAGAAGGCTGGAAAGTGGAAACAAATGCTTCTTTCTATTCGGCAATTTCAGGTGGTATTTCTGAAGAATTGTTTGGTTGAAAAAAGGGCTTTCAAAAGCCCTTTTTTGATATAGAAAACAGGTGAAATATAAAAGAGTATGAAGGCAGTTTATGAAGGATAGCAAATAATTATATTATCAAGGGTTGAAGAAAGTGAAAGCCGACGTCATTTAGACTGCCGGCTATTTTTATACCCTCACAGAATCGGTGAAACCACGTCTTTTAGACATGTTCATGATTTAAAAATTTAAAACAATGTTTTTACAAATGCATACAATCATTTCAACTGCTTTTTCCATAGAAGAAATGGGAATATACTCATAAGGACCATGGAAATTGTGACCGCCTGTAAAAAGATTGGGGCAAGGAAGTCCCATAAAGGAAAGCCTTGCACCGTCTGTACCTCCGCGAATTGGCTGTATGATAGGAGTGATACCACATTGGAGCATAGCATTTTTGGCAAGGTCTATGATGTAAGGTTTATCTTGTAATTGAGAAAGCATATTTTGATATTCATCATAAATGGTAAGAGAAATTCTATTTTGATATTTTTTGTTTTTTTCAGCAATGAGATTTTCTATAAATTGTTTGCGATTGAAAAAAGAGGCTGTTTCAAAATCTCTGATGATGTAGGAGAGTATTGCTTGACTAACAGAGCTTTTACAAGAACAAAGATGAAAAAATCCTTCATAGCCTTCTGTATGAGAAGGCGTTTGCAAAGGAGGAAAAGCAGAAATGATTTCTGCGGCAATTAACCCAGCATTTACCATAGCGTTTTTGGCAGTACCGGGGTGAACGCTTTTTCCTTGAATGGTAATATTAGCTCTGGCAGCATTGAAGTTTTCATATTCTAATTCTCCTATTTTTCCGCCGTCTATAGTATAGGCAAAGTCAGCCCCAAAAGCAGAAACGTTAAACAAATCGGCTCCTTTTCCAATTTCTTCATCTGGTGTAAAGGCTATCATAATATTTCCATGAACAATTTCGGTATGTTTAGTAAGATATTGCATGGCAGTTAAAATTTCAGCAATACCTGCTTTATCATCAGCCCCTAAGAGCGTTGTGCCATCAGAGGTGATAAGCGTTTGACCTTTGTAGGAAAGTAAAGAAGGAAATTCGGAGGGAGAAAGTGTAATACCTTTTAAATGAATTTCTTTTCCATCGTAATTTTCAATAATATTGGGAGAAACATTTTTGCCAAAAGCATCAGGACTGGTATCCATATGGGCAATAAAACCTACAGTAGGCAAAGGTTTTGTGGTGTTGGAAGGCAGCAAAGCCATCAGATACCCATTTTTATCAACAGAAATGTTGCAAAGACCAATTTCTTTACATTCTTGTGCTAAAAAGAGAGCAAAGTCCATTTGTTCTGGTGTACTAGGACAACAAGAAGAAGTTTCATCCGATGTGGTATGGTGTTTTACGTATTCTAAAAATCTGTCAGCAACAGTTTTCAAGAAATCATCTCCTTAAATGTAGATTAATATTTTTATTATGATATTTTATCACGATAACTTATTTTTAGCCATAACAGATTAGAAAACTTCTAGGTAAGACAGAGAAAGAAGTTTTTTTAGTATGAAAAGTAAAAAAATGTATAAAAAAGTGTTGACAAGGCAATGAAAATAAGGTATAGTTATCAAGCTGTCAGCAAACAGTTTTAGAATGAAAAAAATCTAAAAAAAATGTTGACAAATGAAAAAAAATAGAGTATGATATAGAAGTTCACTGTTAATAAGCTAGTGACAATAAAATCAGGAGAGGTGTCCGAGTGGTTTAAGGAGCTGGTCTTGAAAACCAGTGACTCCGCAAGGGGCCGTGGGTTCGAATCCCACCCTCTCCGCCATTTCACTTGAGAGCATTTGGAGAAGTACCCAAGTGGTTGAAGGGGCTCGCCTGGAAAGCGGGTAGGTCGTTAGTAGCGGCGCGTGGGTTCAAATCCCACCTTCTCCGCCAAATAAAAAATAAAAAAAGTGCTTGACAAGTGGAAAAAGAAGTAGTATAATACAACACGATGACTTTGAAAAAAAGAAGTCGAAAAAAGGTATGGATCCTTGAAAACTGAACAGTTGAAAAAGAACACACAACCCAAGTCTATTCAAAAATAAAATTTAGCGGTTTTTGGAAAAACCAAAGTCAGAAAATTCTGACAGGATGTATTGTAAGAGAAGGGTTTAGTAAAACTTCTTATTATAATACGACTCAAGATATTAATATAAGAGTTTGATCCTGGCTCAGGATGAACGCTGGCGGCGTGCTTAACACATGCAAGTCGAGCGGAGTGAATCAAGAGCTTGCTTTTGATTGACTTAGCGGCGGACGGGTGAGTAACGTGTGGGCAACCTGCCT
>DVLQ01000053.1 GCA_018715395.1 Candidatus Coprocola pullicola
CTCCTTTTCACTTTATTTCTTGCAGTTGGCAGACCGCAATTGTATTATAGTGAAAAGGAGTTTTTACTTCAACGCCAGAAGGCTTTTTTGAACCACGCGTCTAACGCGTGGTTTTCTCTATACAACAAAAAGCCACCCTATCAAGAGAGGCTTTTTTCTTTTTATTTTTTCAAAAAGGGGCAAAAAGTGCCTTCTTTTCTTTCTGCCGCCACCCACTCACTAGCAAACAAAAAAGCCTGCTCTCCCTTTGTAAGATGCAACACTTCATGAGGCAGTTTCCCTTTTGTCTGCCATATTTTGTGCAGAAGAAAAGCCTTTCCTCCTGCTTCAATCAGTTTTTTGCCGTTTCCTCAAGGGATACTTCATGCATGCCATATCCACTGATTTCATCAATGACGTCATTGATATAATCTTTTTCTCCTCCCATAAGCACTTTGTCAATAACATCTACATCTTCTATCACATTTAATTTCTCTTTCAATGTTCTATTTGACCACAATATGCCATGTCCCTTGTCTACTGTTGCCGCCAATATTTTATAGCTTCTCAGTTTAATATAATCCGTTTCGATTTCTATCATGCCAAACTGTTTCCCTCTTGGGTCTGGTCTTCTTTTGGTGGCTCTTTTTCTGCAACCTTGCACTTCTTCCTCTGTAAGCGGTCTAATATAAAAAGAAAAAAGAAGTTTTCCATTTCTTTTGATTTCAATTTTTCTCTGAAAATCTGTATTTTCTTTAAACTCTGCCGCTTCTAAAAACCCTGCCAGCAGTTGATCTTCATTTTGCAATACCTCCTGATGTGTTGGTAAATTTGTTTCCATTCCTTCTTGATAATCAAATAGTGTATTGTCTGTCATATCTACTCACTCCTTTTTTAAATATCTCTTTTCCTATAACAAAGCATTGCATTTATTCCACATCATATCGGAAGCCTTCCAGATATTCTGGAATGGCATTAACACGGAAGCTCCAGCTTCTTTTGATAATATCCCCTGGCGTCAAATTCATTAAATCTACAGTACCGTCAGGCAGACAATTTTTATAAATCTGTCTGGAGGACTGTCCATCACGCCGTCTTAACTTCCCTTGAAAATCAAATGTAGGAAAATAGCCCTGTTTGATGTCATCTAATAGCTTTTCAATCATCACATCATCTCTTACCACTGCTTCTGTGAGTGTCAGTGTCACGCTGTATCCTGTTGGCACACCATATACCAATGCAGAACCTACAGGCTGATAATCTACGTTATTTTGATTCAACTGTGCTGTAAAAGTATCCACTTCTGCCAAAAACAGTTGTGTGCCGTCTTTTTGTGTCACAAAAAGCTGACCGTCTTTGCCTGTCATCAACTTCGTCACATCTAATATAGATTGTTGATTTAACATACTTTTTCACGACCTTTCTTTTATAAATTTGGAGAATATCTGAATTTATAAACAAAATACATTTTTTCCAGGCTGTCAATATCATCGGCATAGATATGAAACCATGCACTGTCCCCCTCAGGCGGATTGTTTTTGTCTACTTCAATCCAACCGCCTTCTAACAGCTTGCCTTCTGTAAACATCAGCTGTAACAGTTTTCCTATGGCAATGAGTATGGTTGCTCTGCCGTCATCATCATTGTTGATGTTTCCAATAAGCGGCTCTACCGTAGCAGAAGCACGATTCATCAATTCTTTTCTGATTTTGGTTCTTTTGATTTTTTTCCAGCCTTCGTCATCTTCTCCTTGTGGCATATTCAGTGTCGTAACGGCACTTTCAATCCAAACATTTCCGGCAGAAGAAGTACTGAATGTAAGCATTCCGGCGTCAATGGTCTGTTCATATTGGCTGTTTGTAAGCATCTCCATCACATCTGTCATGCCCGAAAGCACTTTGTGGGTCAAACTTTGATTGGAAGCGGTAGAAGCTACCATTGCTGCAATTCTTGCCGCCGCTCTAACACCTTCCAATGGAGTTGCTAATGTATCTATAGCCCCTCCACCCACATATATCACGTTATAGGAATTGATTGCCTTTGCGTGTGCCAGTCTTGTTTCAAAGGGTACGCTTGTAGATTCTCCAATGACAGCAAAGGGCAGTATATTGCCATTTTGATATATTTTCTGAATATAAGCCGTCAATAACGTATGCACTGCTACGCTTTCTGTATCAATACAAATGGTATTAAATACATACGGCTCCAGAAGTGAAAAAGCATTGGAATACTGTTCATTTGTCACACTGGGGTTTGTGCCGGCTGGAAAAGCCGTCTGTCCCACTTCTGCAATGCCTTTTGTATCTTCATATCCTTCTGCTTTTGAAAACGAAAAATATCTTGATACTTTTGCTGCTTCTAAAAAAGTATCGATTTCATTTTCTTCTCTTGTAGGAAATGTAATTTTCTCCAGTTCAAGGCTATCTTCCAGTATAATCATTTCTTTTGTGCTTTCATCTCCTAATACTTTTCGTATCATGTAGCTTAATGCTCTGTTTCCTTCACTTTTTGCAGTCATATTTACCGCCGCCACAGGAGAATCCGCTGTGTCAAAAAGTGTTGTCGTTCCTTTTGTGCCGCCACTTCCCAGTCTGACACAAAACACTTCAGTTAGGTTGATATTGCTTGATAAATGTATTCATTGCCCAAACAGGACAAGGGGAAATACCTTCTTGTTTTGCAAAACGATACACATCAAACAACATCCTTACTCCCCATACCATAGGTTCTTCCCCTTCCGCTTCAAAAGCGTCTGTTCTATCCCATATGGCACAGTAAGTTGCTTCCTGTTGCGTCAAAAAAAGCCCCTCAAAGACTTTCACAATTTCATTTGCCAAGTCTTCAGGAGCTGTTTTATTTTCATTGGTACAAAAAATATCTATTGTCATACTGCCGTCTGTTTTTCTCTCTCCATGATACCGCCATTCTATGTTGTATATCATTCTTGGAAAAGACCTGCTTTGTTGCCACATTTGCGTTTTATCATGGGGGAGTTGCTGGTAAAATATGTCAGGTTGTTTGTTGTATGTGGTTAATTCTTTTTGTAATACTTCATTTTCTTTTAAAGTGTTGTAAAATAGTGTTTCTATCATATATTTTCATTTTCCTTCCCATTTTACTGATTTTGTTCTTTTTCCACCAATATTGACGCTCCCCATAGCTAAAACAAAAAACTTTACGGACTTACTGCCTGATAAAGAAAAAATAGAGAAAGAATATTCCCTCTCTATTTGATAGAAAACTGTGTTTTTAAAGCATCTTGTAGTACTTGCGAAAAATTGATATTTCGTTCCAGTGCCATAGCATTTAACCATGCAGGTAATGTAACAGTACGACTCACAGAACGATTCACTTGAGCCATACGAATAGAAGGCATATATACGTCAATTAAAACAGCGCGTTCATTTGGCTGCAATAAAACCTCTGAAAGAGGTGTAGGGGTTGGAATTTCTTCTTTATCCTCTTCTAGTCCGTTTAAGACACAGCCTAAAAGTTTCCTTGCAGATAATAAAGCATCTTCATCATTGACCCCACTGGTAGCACACTGCAAATCCGGAAAGGTAACAGCAATTTCCTGATTTGGTTCATAGGTAAATATCGCAGGATAGAAATAGCGTTCTGCTTTTTTCATAGATATCATCTCCAAAATAAATTTTGTCAGAAGGGATTTTTGGGGCTATCAAAAGGTAAGCCCTGATTGTTTTTCGATAGTATCTAATGTTTTACGAGGAATGTCTTTATCAGGATACTTTACTGTCGTACGTCCCTTTTTGTGGGATACTTGAACTGATAATGACTCCCTGTTACATTTACTTCGTACCATCCGTCTGCTTTTAATAGCTTAATAACTTCTCTTGATGAATAGCTTTTCATATACAACTCCCTCCTGATAAACATATTATAACACATATAATACTATGTGTTAACAGAATAAAAAGACTGCAATGTATTTTTAAAAATTTTACTATTAATTCGGTATTTACAACATTCTATAATAAAGCATTTTACTACTATATGATTTATTTTTAGGTTGAATTTATTTATAAATTCATAGCAATAATGATTAGATATTAATACATCGGTTATTTTTATCTTTCTTCACCGCTTAATACATATCAAAAATGCTCTCACCCATAACACTCCCCTATTTATGTTTTGGTATTTTTTATGACTATATGATCATTAAGAATTAAAAACCTTTTGTTTTTAAATTTTCTCTTACAACCCTTCATTTAAAAAATGTAGAGAGCATTTTATTTGCAAAATATCCTGATCCTATGTGATATATGTGTCAGCGTTGTCATAAAAAATTTAATGAAAGAAAAAAGGGTTAAAACAGCAGTAAAACTAAATCTTGTATATGAATTTTTTACAGATAATAAAAAATGGAACATAAAGCTGATTTCATCAGTAAACAAAAGATATACAAAAGTTTTCTGCAACTTTTGTATAAAGTAGTATTGCCAAGCTATCGCTATACTTCCAAAAAATAACAACACAGCAAAACTCATCAAAACCAGTTCCTAAAATGTTTTGTTTCTATTCACTATTGACTGAATTATTCATCATTTGTCTGCATCTGATTGCTTTTTCTTCCACATCCTTTTCCACACTCATATTTATTGCCAAAACTATGATATCCATATCCTCCTGCTTGTTTCTCATTTTTATCATCAGATGATAAATCGGCAATACAATCGTGTATTTCTCTCATAGTCATATGTTTTATTTTCTCAGGAGTAATGTTAGGGTCTAGAACCTGCATTTCTAAAAAAGCTCTGTATTTTCCATAAGAAAGCCCCATTTGATGAGCAGATTCCACTTCTTGCGGATGTGCGAAATAACAGTAAGTATTTCTTTCTTTGGCAATACAGGATTCAATGTCTGAAAGAATCCTTGAAGATTGCGCTCCTTTTGTTCCGATGACTCCAATTGTCATAATCTCATTATTTGATAATAAAGCGATAATGTTTTTATTATCCAATATTTGATCCATTGCTTTGGTATAATCCATATACTTTATATCCAGAGAATCCATCAGCCCTTGTCCATCTTCATTATAACTGTTTACAGAAACTACTGTATCAAACCGATTGATTCCCAATTCTATTGATGGGTTTATATCTATACTAAGCTCCACTGTTGGAGTAAAATAAAACCAGTGTCCGCCAATCAATACCAACAAAAAACATATTGCAGCAGAAATAAAATGTTGATAGTTTGCCATTTTAGTTTTTGTATATCCTTTTGTTTTCTGCAAAAGAAATGCTCTTGTATTATTTTTTAATTCTTCTTCTGCTTGTACTTGATCAAAAATTTCTTTTAGCATATCATTCATATCCATCACCTTCCAGCTTTTTGCGAAGTATCTGCTTAGAACGAGTTAAAAGCGTATAAATAGTATTTACGTTCTTATCCAAAATGCAGCTGATTTGGGGGGCAGTATAATCCTCATAGTAGTACAGATACACCACATCTCTGTATTTTTGCGGAAGTGAAAACACCGCCTCTAAAACTTCTCTATAATCCGGCGGTAACTGCGTTGACTGCTCCATTATTTCATCTAATGATGTAGTACGATTTCGAAAAAAACTTTTGAGCAAATCTTTACAGGCATTGATTGTAACCCGAATAAACCATGCTTTTTCATGTTCTTCACTTTCAAATGAAATAGAGCTAAGGACATACTTCAAAAACACTGTTTGAAATATGTCCTCGGTATCAGCATAATTTTTTAAATGTATCATGCAAAGCCTCCGAATCATATTAGAATATTGCTCGATTGCTTTGTTTACCTCTTGTTCGCTCCGCATTGCATTTTCCCCTACTATCTATTGCAACATCCGCCTCTAAAACCATTTCCCGCTCCTACGCCTTTATAAATGCTGTAATAATCACAAACACCATCTCTATCAGCATCAACAAAATTTCTGTTATATCTGCCATAGCTTTGAGAAACATTATTGTAACCATAAATTCCATTGTTGTCTGTGTTGATATCGTAATAAGCATTTTCCATATAGTCACAAATACCGTTTTCATTTACATCAACAAAATTTCGTCCCGTTGTCAGATTGGCTGCAAATGCTGGTGTCATTGCAAAAGACAGTACGCCTATTGTTGTCAAAAAACAAGCTAATATTCTTTTCATAATGCTTCCTCCATTTCCTTACTCCATTATTGTTCATCATTATTTTCTCTTTTATATTTAACACGACTGTCAAATAAAAATCCATTCAAATTTTTATAAATTTTTTATTTTTATTTTACTTCAAGTTAATATCCTTAACTATATTTTCAAATTTACATCAGACATCTTCTTACTGTCAATCTTCAAATAAAAACCATATAAAATCATAAACTTTCCTAAAATACCAAACAGTAAATCAACAAACTATACACAATGATTGAAACATTTTTTGAAATTAGGTATTTTTATATCAATCACTACAAGTGGTTTGTATAGTATTAGCATGCTTTTTATACTTCAGAATAAAATATACCGAATATACTGCAATTATTGTGATATTTTTTATCAATACATTTCATTCTAATCTGCTTTCAATATACTATTTTTACCAAACCATATTAAATTAAATACTTTTTGGATTGTTTTGTTGTATAGCAAAATATTTCCCTATTCCTAAATTGATAATAGAATGAAAAAATGACCACTCCAAGTTTTTATTGATTAACATAATAAGCAGAATTTGAGGAAGGCATCAAAAAAGAGAGTGAATAAAAAAAATTGTATAAAATTTGGACTTGCCCAAAAATCCAAATTCACAACAGCAATGCAAATAGAAATAGAGAACAATAAGATGATAATGCTAGTAAGTTAAATTTCATAAAAAAGTCCTCTTCTCTCTACTGAGGGATGAGGCTTTTTAAAGTAGATATTATTTTACCACTTTAGGGAATTTGGGTCAAAGCCAATCTCGAACCATTGGTGCCAATCATAACATGAAGCTGAACGTCATACTGTTGCTACTGCATTTTTAACATCTTCTTTTGACCAACAGCAAAAACATATTGACTCAAAAACTCACTATCTGTAATCTGCTCCATCTGATACTTATATTCCAAGTTTTTCTTTTGCAGTTCAAGCTGCTGCTCCTGCATTTGGAGAGAATATCGCTGAACATAAAGCTCTTCATAACTCAATTCGGATGAGGAAAGGGTTCCAGTATATAGAGCATATTGCAGTTCTTGCTTATCCGTTTTGACTTTCGTCATTCTTAGATAGTTCTCTGCCTGTTTTTTCTGTCACTCATACTGTTGCTTTTTTGTTTTGAGCAGATACTGCTGATTTTGCAGCTCTGCCAGCTGAGAATATGGGGCAGAATCATCATCGCTATTATTATAATCGTAATAGACGCCGCCTGGTCTCTCCAACAATTTAATCTGTTGGTAAATGGCTTTTTCTTGAAGTTCGTATGATTTTTTATATACTTGCGATTAGAAAAACTGCTTTCAAAACTTCTCAGTACTCATGTCGGCGTATTGAGAGTAATCTTGGTATGTGAGAGATGTAGGCAGTGTATTCAAAAGAAACAACCAATATTGCCTGTACTTCAGCGACAGAGGGAATTGGAGGAAAGAGCACCGCCGAACCTGCTTTGGGACCTCTTGGAGTTGCCCAAGCCGAAATCGTTAGGCAGGCATTGCCATGAACAAAACAAAATAGCGTAATTTTTTATCCATTCTTTCATTCTATTCTCACTCTCTTAAATTGGGAGTATAAACAAAGTACAGAAATCTTTATATTCATTTTACCATATGATATAATTTTATATAATGAGTGACCGATTTTTAAGCCAAATAGAAATTTTAACTAAAATTTATTACTATCCCTTACAGTAATCAAAAATACTCTAATCCATGATAGAATAGTTCGATTGGCGGAAGTATTGTTTGTTAGCTGTTGCTGGTTCAAACATTGCCTAATCTGCTTAGTACGATGTAATAAAGCTGTCCTGATACTATTTTGTGGCTGTTGACTTTTTAGAGCTTTATAAATTGGCAAACACAACAGGAGAGTAGAAAAATAATTATAAAAATTAGGAGGTAAACGATACCACAGATTAAATATTTTCAGGCTGTTATACGCAACAATAACTTTTCACAAACCAAAGAGCAATGTCATATATCTCAGTGGGCTATATCACAACAAATTCAGTCTTTGCAAAAGGAACTAGATTTTCAACTCCTACAAAGAAAAAATGGAAAATTTAAATTAACCCCTGTCGGAAAACATTTTTATAAAAAAAAGCCTTATTTTAATAGCTGATTATGTGCGTATTTTCACAGAAGCTGCTAAAATAGCGCACACTCATGAAACTCTTTTACATATCAGATATTTGCGTGGTTACAACGGAAATGAATTTGGGCGTGCCTTAGATATCTTTTTGTCCAAAGATACAGATGTTTCTGTTAAAATCCAACAAAGTAATCACAAAGAATCATTTGATTTATTACGAACTGATAAAGCTGATTTAGTATTTAATGACCAGAGGCGTGCCTTTTCTAAGGAATATAGTAATATTATATTGAATACAAGCGAAAGCTGTATTGAAATTGCAGCACGAAGTCCGATTACACAATTGGGGCAAGTCACGCTACAAGACTTGAAAAACACGCCATGTATATTAGTATCGTCGGAAGTACAGAAAAATACAGAATAAAATTATTATCATAATGTAATAGGTTTTCAATGAGATTTTTTGTTTGCAGAAAATTTAGAAGAAGTTCGACTGTTTATTATTCATAAAAACGAATCTACCATAGGCATCTCCTCAAACAGATTTGCCCATAACTCAATTTGATGTGTACCTCTATTGATGATGCTCCCATTACTTAAACCTATTGTACCTTTTGGAAAAAGAATAACGCCAGTTATTACGTGAGGGAATTTGCTAATATATTGAAAACACAGTTTAAAAATTCTCAAAATCAAAACCGCTAGGAGGGATATTATGCACTTATTTCCTAAAAGGGAATATAAACGTCATATATAGGCACCCGCTAAGGCTGGCTGTCGCCTTATTCTCCTTTGCTATCCATAAACAAGTCTGTGTACTATTTTAATGACATAAAAAATGAGAAAAAAGAAATTTTTATTTATGGTTCAGCAACAATATTTTTTTAAATATGTATTGATAATTTAAATATCTTATCACAAGATTATATCTGTAACACCAAACAAATATCAAATATTTTTAAAATAAAAAACCATTTATATAACAAATATTCATTTGCTTTCAGCAAGTGAAATCCATTTCACATAACAGCATATATTTTATGACAGAGTGTAAACAAACTATATTTTTTACAAATACAGCAAACAGCCTTGGAAAAAAATTATTTTCCTAATAAACTCATCAATGAGAATTTATTTCTGACAAGGAAAACAGCGAGTTTGAAGATATTTATGTCTATGTTACAAACTGTTTATATTTGTTTGTGTTTGTCAAAGACTTGAATGAAATACGACTTTCACAAAATATTGTAGGCTTTGTGGACGCCCTTATTTTATGAATATATATTTTTCACTTCAAATACTGTTTCAGGTCTTTATTTTTTAAAAATATTATTATAATATTCAATCTACATTTTATTCCATATTCAAAAATCATTTTTTCTACATAATATTCCTTTCTATTAAGTGATTTAGTCACAGAACTATTTTGTAAACTTCTTTATACTAAAATATAATAAAACGTCAGATTTTTTTAGAAAGGAGTTTCTATATGCATACAAGACAAAAAGTGTTAATTGTAGGTGGTGTAGCAGGAGGCGCTTCCGCTGCCACAAGGTTGCGCAGGTTAGATGAACATGCAGAAATTATTATGTTAGAACGTGGAGAATACGTTTCTTTTGCCAACTGTGGTTTGCCTTATTATATCGGAGGAACAATCAAAGATAAAAATGCTTTGACAGTTCAAAAACCTCAAGATTTTATCGAAAAATTTAATATTGATGTACGAATTTTTCATGAAGTAACAGCCATTGATACAGAGAAAAAAGTAGTAACTGTAAAAGAAGTCCTTACCGGAAAAATATATGAAGAAAACTATGATAAGCTTGTGCTTTCTATGGGCGCTTCCCCTATACACCCCCCCATTGTCGGAAGTGACTGCCCAAAAGTGTTCACACTTCGTAATATCCCTGATACATATGCCATCAAAGACTATATTCAAAAACAAAATCCCAAAACTGCTGTTGTAGTGGGAGGAGGATTTATAGGTGTAGAAATGGCTGAAAATCTCCACCAAGCCGGACTGGATGTTACATTGATAGAAATGGCAAATCAAGTTATTGCTCCTATTGACCCAGATATGGCGGCAGATGTGCATCATTATATGAAAAGTAAGGGAATCCACCTTAGCTTAGAAAATGGTGTGACAGCCATTGAAGAAACAAACACAGGATTGCATATCACATTAACAAAGGGCGCTGTAAATGCAGATATGCTTATTATGGCAATTGGGGTTCGTCCTGACACTGCATTAGCAAAACAAGCCGGCATTGCATTGAATGAAAGAGGAGCCATTATTGTAGACGCTCATATGAAAACATCTGCAAAAGACGTCTATGCAGTGGGAGACGCCATTGAAATTACAGACAGTATTACAGAACAAAAGGGATATATTCCTCTTGCCGGTCCTGCTAACAAACAAGGTCGTATTGCCGCTGACAATATTTGCGGCATTGCAAGCACATATCCCGGAACACAAGGTTCTTCTATATTAAAAATATTTGATATGATTGTCGCTTCAACAGGTATTAATGAAAAAACAGCAAAACGTCTTGGACTTTGCTATGATAAAGCTTACACTTTTTCCGGAAATCATGCTGATTATTATCCAGGCGCCGTCAAAATGGCTATCAAAACAATATTTGACAAAACAAACGGTAAAATTCTAGGCGCTCAAATTGTAGGATTTGAAGGAAGTGACAAACGTTGTGACGTCTTTTCTACAGCCATTCGCGCTGGTATGACAGCATATGACTTAACAAAATTAGAACTATGCTATGCTCCTCCTTTTGGTTCTGCAAAAGACCCTATAAACATGGCAGGCTTTGTAATAGAAAACTTATTGACACAAAAAGTAAAACAAATTCATTGGCATGATGTGCAAAATCTTCCAAAAGACGATAGTATCATTCGCATTGACGTGAGAACCCCTCAAGAATATTCTGTTGGAAATATAGAAGGTTTCCCAAATTTGCCTTTGTCACAAATTCGTGAAAAAATGAAAGAAATGGACAAAGCAAAACCTGTATATATTTGTTGTCAAATTGGTTTAAAGGCATATACAGCTGCTCGTATTCTAACCCAAAACGGTTTTGATGCAACCATCATTGGCGGCGGCTATCGTTTATACCATTCTATATTTGGAAAATAAAAAAAATCTCCACCTGCTTAGCGGGTGGTTTTTCTTATAGAGGAATAGTCCTTTGTTTCTCTCTTATCCTCTAGTTTGCCAACTGTGCCTGTGTTATCTGCTACCCTTAAAAGGGTTTTCCTCACTTTAGTGTCAGCTGTTTTTTTAATTAATTGTCTATATTTTTTTACTGTTGTATGAACATAATAAAATTGTTTCTATATTTTCAACAAAACGGTTCCTATGGCATTATACTGCTTTTTCCTTTCAAATACCTTATAAAACTTGATACACTTTAGGCGGTATTTTTACAAGCATATGTACATAATTTGAACATACTTCTGTCTTTGGTATATTCATTGCTTTGCACTCGAACAATATTTTCCCTATTGCTTTAGCCAAACACTTTTTCCTATATTTCCAAGCAAATAGTATGCGATAAACTATGTACCCATATACTGATTTTCACTATTTTTTGTAGTGGACAGATAGCAATTCTATGATAAATTTTTTTCTTTTGTTTCAACGCGCAAAAGCTTTTTTAAACCATACACCTATTGGATGGTTTTCTTTATATAAAAATATCTTTCTGCTTAGCGTGTGATTTTTTCATGCAGACATAGCCCTCTGTTTCTAGTTTTAACCCTACCTGACAACTGCCACTGCATTACCCTTAAAAAGGTTTTCTCATGTCGGTGTCAGATATTCTTCTAGTTGATTTTCTCTTGATTGATTTGCTATATATTCAGCTATTCTGTCTGCATTTTTTACTGTTGTATCAACATAATAGTCTTTACACCAAAACTCTCTATTTTTATGCTTGTATTTCAATTCAATAAATTGTTTCTATCACATGGTGCTACTTTTCCATTTCAAATATCCCACAAAACTTGATGCACTAGGAGATATCTTTACAAGCATACGTACATAATCTGGACATACTTCTGTCTTTGGTATATTCATTCCTTTGCATTCCCACAATTTTTTCAATATTTCTCCTATTACTTTCCTTTTTTTGGTAATAAAACATTTTTCTTCTATACTTTGGTGCAAACACAATATGATATTTTCAATTTTATTTTGTATGCCATAAACTATGTCTAGCCGTAATACCCATATGCCAACCTCTTTTTCACTATTTTTTTGTAGTGGACAAACCACAATTCTATGATAGTAAAAGGAATTTTTTCTTTCACTTTAATACTTAAAGGCTTTTTTAAACTACACACCTAATGCATAGTTTTCTCTATACAAAAAAACTTCCTGCTTTAAGCAGGAAGTCTTTTCATTTACATATTCGCATTTTCTTTCTCTTTTTGTTTCTTTAAATCCGCAAAAAAGTTATTTGTTTCTTTAATAACAATAGGACTTAATAAGAGCAGACCTACTAAGTTTGGAAATGCCATTAAAGCATTTGTAATATCTGCTAATGTCCAAATAGCCTGTAATGACAAATAAGGAGCTGATGCAACACAAAGAACATATACAACACGAAACGCTAATACCAACTTTGTACTATTTGCTAAATAAACAACACATCTTTCTCCATAATAGCACCAGCCAATAATCGTTGTAAAAGCAAAGAAAATGAGACCAATAGATACAATATAAACGCCTATATTGCCAGGCAACGCCATTTGGAATGCTGTGTTAGAAAGAACGCCGCCGTCTAAATCTGTTGTGTCCAAAAGTCCTGACATAATTACAACAAGCCCTGTCATAGTACAAATAATCAACGTTGTCAAAAATACACCTATCATAGAAATAAGACCTTGACGTACAGGAGAATTTGTTTGTGCTGCCGCTACAACGATAGGCGCGCTACCAAGACCTGCTTCATTTGTATAAACACCTCTTGCAACGCCGGTTCTCATGGCCGTCATCACAGAAATAATAACTGTACCTGCAACACCGCCGCCCATAGCATAGGGAGTAAATGCCGCCTCAAAAATTTTTCCAAAAGCAACAGGTATCATGGAAGCATTCAATATCAAAGCAACAATACAACCGCCTATGTACAATATCGCCATAACAGGAACAATAAATTCCGCTACTTTCGAAATGGAACTAATACCTCCAAATACAACCACTGCTACCAATATTGTAACAATGGCTCCAACAATGGGAATAGGAACATTAAAAGCGCTTCCTACAGATTCTGCAATAGCATTTACTTGAGGAAAAGTACCACAGCCTAACAATGCCGTAAAAGTCCCAAAAAATGCAAATAAAATAGCCAGCCATTTAAATTTCTTTCCAAGACCGTTTTCAATATAATACATAGGACCGCCAGCCATTTGTCCTTTGTCATCTTTTATTCTAAACTTTACAGCCAGTACGCATTCTGCATATTTTGTAGCCATACCTAAAATTGCAGATATCCACATCCAAAATAATGCGCCGGGTCCGCCTGCTTTTAATGCTGTCGCAACGCCCACGATACTTCCTGTACCAATGGTAGCTGCCAATGCTGTACATAAAGACCCAAACGCAGATACATCTCCATGCCCCTCTTCTTTTTCAAGCATATATTTAAATGATTTTCCTAGATGTAACTGAATTCCTTTTAAACGTATTGTATAATATAGTCCTGTCCCAAAGAGTAATATAATGGTTACTGGTCCCCACACCACAGTTTGGATAGCTGTCAATATCTCCATATTATAATTCCTCCTTTTTTATTATTTTATAATGCCTTTTTTGCTTTTTTGTACTATATTCTTGTATTTTTAAAACTATAGTACAATTTCTTTTAAACCTCCTTTTCTTATTTCATTTATTAATAACAACTCTTCATTTTAACAAATATACCCAATAAAAGAGCTGTTACCATACGTCAAAAAAGATTCTTTCCTTTATAATAGCTTTAATTAACTCTCGACTATCTCCTACCCCTCTCAAAATGCGCAAAAGTATCATATCATTTTTATTATTATTTATCAATATTATAAATACTACAAATATTTATATTGTTGTTTTTATATATAATTTTAGGTATTTATGCCTATTTTTTTAGCTATTTATTAAAAAAAATATGTTATATTTAACAAAATCTTTATACTTATTAAAAAAATATATTGTTTTTCATTTTTGAAAACAAAATCATATCTATTAATTTTTATTCAAATATTATAAAAAAAAATTTATGTTATATAATGTTTTATTATTAGTATTTCATATATTTTTTTTAAATATTTTTATATTTTTTATTTTTATATTTTTTTGTATATTTTATACTTTATTTTTTATACAAATTATATTTTTTGAATTTAAAAAACCTCTTAACTATTATTTAAGAGGTTTTTTATCTTTTTAACCTACTATAATTTGTATTGTACTTCCAATGTGCAATTTTGGCACATCGCTTTTTTCCAAATAAATGGTACCAGGCAGTTCCGCCTCTGTTTCACCGGTAAAAGAAAATGTAACATGTCCCAGATTTCCCAAGTTTTGCATCACTACATCTCCCACTGCGGTAATTTTATATTCTTTTCCATCAATCACAGCCTTTTGACCTGTTCGAATCTGCTCCTGAATAGGATTTACGTCAATGCTATAGCAATAGTCTTTCAAAGTATCCGGAGCATCATCGCCAAATAATATAAACATACCTGAATCTTCAAACTCTGCTACGCAATCTCCCATAGCCTTTACTTGATTATCATAAATCACTGTCATACCAATTCCTCCTTTATTATGATTACATTTTATACATACATCCCTATACTTGCTGCCCAACCTGCCAATACACGAGGCACACCTGTCAAAAATCTGGAATATAACACTGCCGGCACGCCAACTTCCACTGTTTCCGGCTCTGCCTCTGCCAATCCAAGACCAACCGGAACAAAATCACATGCACATTGTGTATTGATTGCAAACAACGCCGGCAATGCTAAGTTTGGATGAATATTTCCTTTTCCAATTTCTACGCCAATAAGCGTACCAATTACTTGTGCCATTACTGCGCCCGGTCCCAAAAGTACGGAAAGAAAAGGGATAGAACAAATAAACCCTAATATAACAAGACCGATTCCTGTACCAGCCAAAGGAATCAAAAGCTTCGCAAACCAATCCCCAAATCCGGAACCTTGTATCAAACCAATTAAAAGAGATACAAATCCCATAAAAGGAATGATAGATGT
The DNA here is from genome assembly GCA_018715395.1 of Candidatus Coprocola pullicola. Classification (GTDB taxonomy): domain Bacteria; phylum Bacillota; class Clostridia; order Lachnospirales; family Anaerotignaceae; genus Coprocola; species Coprocola pullicola. The sequence goes on from DVLQ01000053.1 coordinate 15,512, forward strand.
AATCATTGTTTGCACAGCATCTCTCGCCGCTTGGTTAAATGTGTTGATAACTTTACCGGCGCCCATGCCAATTTTTGTTACAATGCCGCCTTTGTTGCCTTCCGCCATTGTTTGAGATACTTTTTTATCCGCACTATATGTAAATTGGCGTTGTTGCTCCTTTTGTTCTGTCTGTTGTGTTTTTGGGGCTGCACTGCTTTCTGAAACGGCGCCCAACACAGTAGAACCCGGCGCCGCTGCATTAACAGGCTCGCCATTTGCATCGCTGATTTGTCCTAGCCCAACAGCAGAAACATAAATATCCTCTGTAATATGCTTTGCCATAGGACCGCTTTTTCCCACCGGCATTACATTGATGGTTGGAATTCTTTTTTGTGGATAAATCCCACAGCGAAGTGTACCTCCACAGTCTATAATGACCAAGAAAATTTCTTTTTCCGGTACAGATGTTTTAAAACCGTTTACTGCTTCACAGCCGGTCAATTCTACAATTTTATCTACAATATCAGGCTTTGCACCGCCGCCTGTAATATATACCAATTTATCTTTTCCTTCTTCCGGCATCACTACCAATGGACCGCCAAAGCCGCCGCTGCCTTTTACAATTTTAATTGCTCTATATTGCGCCATTGTAATGTTTCCCCCTTTTATCTCATTCAACTCAAATTTTCAATTCATTACTCAATTCAATACCTTGCTGTTTCATAACATATTTTGTTGTAAAATCTGTTACCCAGCCACTGACAAAATTCATAATCAAACCAATGAGCATATAACGAATTGCCAAAGGCATAGTACTAAATCCCAATGTTTTGATACCTTCTGCAATGCCTAAGAAAATAAATACTTCACCTGGATTGATATGTGGAAATACACCGCTTGATGTATGACAAAAATAAGACGCTGACGCATAATAACTAGGTTTTAACCTTTCTGGCATAAAACGTCCCAAAGAAAGCGCTGTTGGGTTACCCAGCATAAATGCGCCTAAGTATGGCAATACCATGTAACGAAGCAAAGGATTTTTTGTAGACGCTTTTGCTAGTTTGTTAATTCTTTCTTCTCCAATCAAGTGTATGATGGTATTCATGGCAATCAATAACATCAATACAACAGGTACAATACTGGTCATCCAGCTAATAAAGTTATTTGCCCCTGTGCTAAATAAATTCATAAATCCTTCCGCAAACTTAATGACATAATCCATAAACGTAACACTCCTTTTTTTGTTTTATGATTGTGTTTCTGATACTGATATGGTTTTTTTGCGGGAAAGCTTTTTTTCTATTTTTTGGAATAAGCTTAATCTTGGAGGAATTTCACCACCACTCATAATAATGTTATAATTCATAGCAGCATCAAGCACTGCTTTTTTGAGAGGTCTTGGCAGATTTTGCACATCTTCTTGTTTTAGCTCTCCTACATTCTTTCCCTCAAAACCATTAAAATCTTTAAACTTTGCCAGAACAGTCACACCCATCATACGTTTTCCTTTTAGAATCACACCTTCTTCATCAATGGCAAACATTACAATGGCGCCGGCTTGCAAACCGCCGTTTGTTCTGCCTATTGCCACTCTGCCCAGTTTTCGTAAAGGGCGAAATGTTTTTGAAAAATCCTTCATTTGCATCAATCCAAATAAACACTGCAATATATAGCCGCCTCCCAGCAAGCCTGCAATCAGCCAAAAGTTCATGGCAAACGCTCCTTTCAATGATTTGTTTTATAATAGTTTTCCAATTCCTAATTTTACAAAGCATCTCACTAACTGTTTATAGTTTTCTACTTTTACAATTTCTTTTGTATATTCTTCATTTTGTGCAATAGAAATCATTTCATCATAAATCCGGACTAATACTGAATCATCCATTTCATGACTTTGCGGCAGAGCCAACAAAAATATCAGCTGCACTTGTTCTTGTTTTTGACTTGCCAGTTTTTGAGGACATACACCTAAAGCCAATACTAAATTACTTTGTCTTTGTTTATTGACAGCATGAGGAAACGCTACTAAATTTCCAAAAACCATTGTAGAATTTTGTTCTCTTTTTTTGATTCTTTCTAAAAATCCTTTATCTACATATTCCTCTTTTATTAAATGCTGTATCATCATTTCTGTATTTTCTAAATACCCCTTTTTTTCATCCAGTAAAAAAAATCTATCTTCTTCTAATAAAGAAGCAATCAGTGATGTGCCTGCTGTTTCTGTTCCCAAAAAATTGATTTTTTCAAGATATTTTACTTTTTTAATATGTGAAAGCAGTTCTTTTTCATCAAAAATATCCTTAATATATATTACTTGTTTTTTCATTTCAAAAGACAATGCTATAGTAGAAAATACAATATCATAGTTATCCAATAGTTCTGCCGTCACTTGCTTTTCTGAAAACAAATCCATAACAGCATTATGGTCTAACAGCTTTTTTAATTGGGAAGCAATCAGTCTTGCCGTACCTCTGCCTGTGCTGCACACAAGAGCAATTTTATAAGGCTTTTGTTGACTGATACTGTATTCTAATATATAAACTCCAAAATAAGCTGCAATATATCCCAGTTCGTCTTGCGGAACCGTGACATGATATCTTTTTTCTATGACTCTACCGGCGATTTTTGCCATTTTATAAGCCAAAGGATATTTTTTGCGAATTTCTTCTGAAATGGGATTTTTTAGCATATATCCAAAATGAAGTCTGTTCACCAGAAAAGAGATATGATAAAAAAAATCCTTTTGTAAATTCTCTTTTTTTAAATATAAATTTAATTCATATCCAATTTTTTCTATGATTTCATCAATGATTTCTTCCACATTTTGATTGAATTGCATTTTAGAAATACTTTCTAAATCTGTAGGCGTTCTCATGCCTGCTAGAGGAATTGTCATAAACAGCTTTTCTTCTTCTGTAAAACATATTCCCAGCAAGGGTTCTAATTTTTTTGCAATTTCATTTGTAATATTCCAAACATCACTTTGTTTTAACATATAAAATTTTTCGTCTAATTTTTTTAAGCTGTTTCCGCTTTTGATTCTATCTACCGCTATGACAATACAACGAAAAAAACTTTCTTCTGTTATGCTTTCCAAAGAATACTTTTCAAGCATCTTTTTCATATTTTTACAAAGCTGCTCTTGCAAAGCATCTTGTTCATAGATAAATTCATAAATATATTTTAATATAAAAAACCTTAAATGCAGTTCCTCTCCTTTCCATGTAATACCAGCATTTTGCATACCAACAATACAAAGACCATAATTTTTTAATACGGCATTTAATTTTTTTATCTCTAAAGAAAGAGTTGTTCTTCCCAAATTCATTTCATATGCCAATTCTTCTGTGGAATAGGGCTTATTATGGGAGATTAATGTTTTCATAATATAAGCGGCTCTTTTTTGAGGAGAATCAAAGCAGTTTTTAGGATTTTGCCAAACAGTCTTTTTTTGTTCCAATTTTTGTCTGTTTGTAATGTATAAATAGCAGTTGCCTTGTTCCAGTTCTATAAAAGCTGCATCCTCCAGTTCTTCATTAATCAGCTTTAAATCATTTCGTATTGTGCGTGTACTGACATTTAATTTTTCTGCCATTTCTGCAAGAGAAATACCATTGTTCTGCTGTAGCTGTTTGACTATAGAAATTTTTCTCTCTTCTGTAAAATAACGATTCATATTCATCTAGTCTCCCTTGCAAAATGTTTTATATCACTTTTAAAACTGAGTTGATTTTGTCTGCACACACTTTTTATATTACCATTATCCTCTTGTTTTGCCTCCTGCTACATTAAATGTAACGCCATGCACATAGCTTGCTCTTTTGCTTGCCATGTAGCAAACCAAATCTGCAACTTCTGTCAATTTACCACTTCTTCCCATAGGTGTTGTAGAAGTTTTGTTATATCCTTCACGAAGCTGTTCTATGGTAATGCCTCTTGTATAAGCAAGTGCCGTTTCATATTCTATGGTACGCAGCCCTGTTGCTTCCAATATACCGGGAGCCACTCCCACAACTCTTACGCCCAGTTTTCCCAATTCTTTTGCCCAAGAACGTGTTAAAGAATTGACTGCATTTTTTGTAGCGGCATAAACGCTTTGTCCTTCCGACCCTTCCAAACCGCTTTCACTGGACATATTGATGATAACGCCTTGTCCTTTTTTTACCATTTCTCTTGCAACAGCTTGGGCGCAAAAAAATACTCCTTTTAAGTTTACATTAACAACCTTATCCCAAACTGCTTCATCTAATTCATATTTCCCTTTTGGATCTTTTGGATCTACTAACAATCTGGGAATGTTGATGCCCGCATTGTTTACAAGCACATCAATTTTGCCAAAAGTTTGTATGGTTTTATCTACCATAGCTTGTACGCTTTGCATATTTGTTACATCTGTTACAACATAAAGCAGTTTTCCACTTTGCTCATTTTGTTCAAATGTGGGTTCTTCTGGGTTCATATCACATACAACCACATTGGCACCTTCATCTAAAAACTCTTGGGCTACTGCCTTTCCGATTCCAGAAGCGCCGCCTGTTACAATCACAGTTTTTTCATTTAATTCCAACCAATCTTTGCTCATAAGCTTTCTCCCCCTTATCAAAATCATATCGTTTTTGCTTATGGGCTTATTATAATCAAAAAATGTTTTTCCATTAATACAGTCTTTTTCACAGTGTTGGAAAAATCATAAACAAAATAAAAAAATTAATTAAAATCTAGTTTCATATAAAAGATATCAAAAAATAATTTCAAAAATCATATTTCTGGAATTTTTTGTCATTGTATTTGTGATATTTGTTTATTGGCAAAAAATCAGCTATTCATTTTTATAAAAATGACTTTTTAAAAATTTTTTCAATATGAAACAGTTCTAATTATGAAATACTTTGTTTTTTTCACAAAATTAAACATTATATTCCATTTTATATCTTATATAAACAAATATTCTCGTTGGTTATTTGTGACTTATGAAAACAGCCACTATATCTGTCATATCATTTTTATAGACTTTATATATAGTTTATGCTATCATAATCTTAATACAAATGTAGAAAAAAATAGTACTATTTTTTATAAAATTATTACATCTATTTTAATGACTTTAGAGAGGTGTTTTTATGAATTTTAAAAAAATAGTATTATTGTTTTGCTCTTTTTTAGTACTATTGTATATAAAGCCTGTATTTGCCGGTACAATAGCAAATGATATTTCCGGGCATTGGGCAGAAAAAACAATATTAAAATGGCAAAAAGAAAATAAAATCAAAGGTTATGAAGACGGTACTTTTCGTCCCAATCAAACCATCACAAGAGCAGAATTTGTCCAGTTATTATACCCCATTTTTACTGCTGATATGATTTCTTCTCCTTCTTTTATAGATGTGCAAAAACAAGATTGGTTTTATAGCGCTGTTTGCAACGCTGTAAGCAATCATATTACAAACGGTTTTGAAGATAACACATTTCGACCACATGAAAAAATAACAAGAGCACAAGCGGCTGTCATGTTAGCCAACGGTTTAAAACTTTCCGAGAATGTGCAAGCGGCAAACAAACTTTCTGATGCAGAAACGTTGCCTCATTGGGCAAAAGGTTCTGTAGGGGCTATGATAGAGTTTCATTATTTATCCGGTTATGAAGACGGCAGTTTTTTGGGAGAAAACTATTTGACAAGAGCAGAAGCCGTTTCTATGTTGGAGAGAATTTCTTCTGCAACAATAAATCAAACGATACCACTTCCTAACACTATCGTTTCTTCCCAAAAAGAAAAGGGAAATATGGTATGGCAAAAGGGTGGCAGTAATTCTTCCACTAATGAGGAAAAACAAGATTCCTATCAAACCATTACAAACGAAACTGCATCCAATTTTACAGGACAAACAATCTATGATACTGCCAAAATAAAAATGGACACAAACGATTTAGCACTAGAAGATATTACATTTTATGGCGATGTGGAAGTTATTTCCTCTGCTGTTTCCTCTAAACCAAATACAATCCCTAAATTATCCTTAAAAGGCGATACAGCAATTCATAAAACCCTTACTATTTCAACGCCTGTTGTCATTGAAGCAGAACAAAATCATATCAATACAGTTGTTTCAAAAGCAGAAACTACATTTTGCGGAAATGCTGACATATCTTCTTTACAAACAAATGCCGCTTTAGATATTGGAAAACAAACAAGTATCAATACTTTACAAATTTTGCCAAATACCACAGAGGACATCATCGTTGCGGGGCAAGTAGATACCATTACTGCAAAGGAACAAGGCGTCATTGAAACTATCTCTTTGACAGGCGACACCCATCCAGATATGATTGTCCCCAAAAACATTACTGTAAAAACTTTAATGCTTTTAGACAATACGCAGCCTTCTATTACAGTACAAAAATATGGAGAGATAGAACAAATTGTTTCTTTTTCTTCATCGTCTGATACAAAGGTTTTTAATCATGGTGCTATTGACAGTATTCTGGCATTGCATCCACAAACCATTTTAGCAGACAACGCAACAATTGCACCCCTTGTATTACAAAACATCTCCATATTAACACAGCCAAAAACATTGCACTATAAACAAGGAGATATGCTTTCTCTACAAGGAATTTCTTTGTTGCTTGAGTACCAAAATGATATTACAAAAATCATAAACAACCCAGAGGAATTTACAAATTATTGTATTACAACATCTCCTCAACAAGGAGAAGCCATATCGGAAACACATCAGAACAAACTTATTGTCATACAATCAGGCAATATCATGGCTTTCACAGAACCATTGACTGTAGACTGTGAAATATCATTTGATACTGCAATATTACAGCAGTTAATTTCACAATGCAAAACTGCATTGGAATCTGTAGTCATCAGCCAAACGGGAATAGAATTACCCATGGGACAAAAATGGGTTACAAAAGAAGTATTTTTTTCATTAAAAAACGCTTTGACAACAGCAGAAAATACTATGTCAAATTCTTTTTCAACACCATTGGAAATGCAAAAACAATATAATATTCTTCTTTCTGTATTGCAATCTTTTACTGCTCAAATCCATATTGTAAAAGAATCCATAGAAGCTCCCTTATTATCCGTTAGCGACAATACTCCCGAATATGGCGCAGAAAACGTAACTGTCACAATAGAAAATAAAAAAGAGGATGTGCTTTATTATTACACCATCAATGGAGATATTCCAAATCCGGAGGATAATGTTCATACAAAGCTTTATGAAAAGCCCATTGTACTATCTCCTCCAAAAGAAACATCACAAACCAGCATTGTCATAAAAGTAATTGGTATAAAGGGAAATCTTTCTTCTGCTGTAACAGAAGAAACAATCACCTATTCAGCCGCTTCTCCTATTCAAAAAGGAACGCTTTATCAATTACAAACACCTATGCCGGGAAAAAATCCATCTGATATGCTCTATTGTGACCAATCAGAACCCTATTTTATAGATGAAAAACCTACTTGGAAAGATGAAAATAATACCACATTAAATGAAACAGACGTTTTTCAGCCAAATACCAGCTATACAGCATATTTTTGCCTAAAATCAAAAAAGCCTTACATTTTTACAAAGGATACCTCTATTGATATCAAAACAGAGGGTATCAAACAAATTGTTATTGATACACAACGTTCCGATACAGATTATCTATTTGTTGCTGTATATTTTGATACTACGCCGCCACTTCCCACACAACAACAAGCAGAAGAAATATTAAAAGAAATTTCAAACTATATTTTATTTTCTCCCATTGAAGTGAATCAGAAAGATTTTCAAGAAGATGAAGTATGGATAAATCAAATGATTTTATCCTCCATAGAACAATTTATTCCAAACTACTGGGATGTAACTGTTGAAATAGATACCATTCATACATTTTCCGAAATGGCAGTTGTTTCCGCAAAATTTACGGTACAAAGTCAACTAAATGATACCATTACTGTAAGTAATGAATATAACATTGATATCACTATTTTATTGATAACATGACATAAAAAACAGGTCATATTTTACTGACCTGTTTTTCTATTTCTGTTAAAATATATTCTGCAAAATTTGTCACATTTTGTTGATATACATGACAAATACCTTTTTTCATCATCACTTTTTCTTTTCCTGACCAATAAGATATATCTGCCTCCTCCAACATGGAAATATCAAATCCACTATCTCCGGCAGAAAAAATAGTGTCGCACTGCAAAAAATTTTTCAACCTTTTTATAGCCAATCCTTTACTCAATATTTTTGGAAAAACATATATCTTTTCTCCATTTGTATCTACAAACACTTTTTCCAAATCTAACTGTTGGGAAAGGATTTTGGCAGTTTTTTCAGGCTCCATTGATTTTGTATATATAAATATATCATCTACTTTTCGAATTTCAAAACAAATAGCCATATCTTTTTTCAATATTTCTTTTGCTTTTTCTAATTCTTTTTCAGAAGATTCTATCATTTGTTTTGTTTCAAAAAGCCAGTTTTTTTCTATTTGATTTTCATAAAGCAATATTCCTCCATTTGTTGTCAAAGCATATTGAGGATATTTTTTTTCAAAAAAAGTGATTCTTTGATATTGTTCTACAGAACGAGTTGTAATGGGTACAAATATGAGAGAAGACGCCACTGCTTGCAATTTATCATATGCTTTTTTTGTCATAAAGGAAAGTTCTTTTCCCTCTTTTGTTTCTACACAAATAGTAGGATTTTGACATTGCTGTCTTTTTTTATAAGAAAAAATTAGTGTATTATCTAAATCCGAAGCAAATACAATCATATTCTATTCTCCTTTATACATCAGCATGCAAATCACGAATCAACCCACAGGCTCTGTAGGTTTGCAAAGGATATTCCTCTACCGCAACAGACTTCTCCTCTGCCAATTTTAAAATATGACCAATATATTCTGTGTCCTTTTTATCTCTGACCAATATCTTCCAAGGCATTCTTCTTAAAAGCACTCTGGTAGTTTCTCCAATACCCGGTTTGACAAAATTAATATCTTGAATATGAAATTTTTTTGCGATTTCTTCCGCCTCCTGCCATCCTGTCTTTGTTTTAGCCGGCGCAGAAAAATCTAAAACTGCATTTTCATCAAAATACTTTTCAATGTTTTCAATAAAATCATAAGAAAGGTCTTTCCTCTCTAATTCTTTATAATACACAGCGCCATGAAAATCTTTTTCTCCTATTACATCACGGTTATATACTGTTCTGCTAAATAGTCCGGAAACAACAGCATTCAAACACGCACTAGGAATCAAAAAATCCTCTGTAGTGCCGCACAGCCTTGTCATACGAGCAGGGTCTGCCAAAACAGCCAATTCTGAACTTAGATTTTCATCATATTCTGTTGCTTTTTGTAATTGTTTGATGATAGCCCCTTTTCCAATCCAACCATCTACAAACTGTATTTTTGCAGCGTCATGTCTTTGTAATATGTAATCCATAGCATTTTTGTCAATGCCTCTGCCTCTTATAATAGATATGGTATAATGGGGTACCTCTATGGCATATATTTTTTTAAAATATCGTTTTAGCAATATTCCAATAGGCGTGCCTGCTCTTGCTAATGAAACCAGTACAACCTCTTTGCCTTTTTCCGCGATAATTTTTTCACCAAGAAGCTGTACTGCCATTGCCGTTTTTTGGCTGTGCAGAAAAAGAGCCTGTTTGTATAAGTGCATATACTGCTCACTGGGACGATATTCCAAAGGAAGCATTTCACTATAATGAACGCCTTTTTGTATTTTTTTTTCTCTTTCTTCTGTTGGCAAAGGTTTTATCATACCTGTAATATCTTTTAAAAGTACGGTTACATCTTCTGCTTTATAAGAAGTTTTCATCTTTTTTCCACCTTATTATTATAATATTGTCATTTTCATAATTTTTTAATGCTTTCAACAGTCCTTTGACTCCTACTTTATTATAATTTTGTGCATCTGTCACAATGATTACTGTGTCATATTTTGTCAAATTATAGAGATATGTTTTTCTTCCTTTTTCATACACACTTTCAAATATGCTTTTGTTAAAAATAGGATAGTTTTCTTCTTTGCGAGCAACGATAGGACTTCTTGTGGTAGAATGAGTTTTTACATTTTTTCCTTTTTTTTCAAAATAAACTCCTGTTACAATGGCAGGATACATACACTCTTCTGTTCCCAAAACTAAAATATTGTTTCCCACCTTTTTTTCAAACATATCATAAATTTTTTTGGCTAATGTTTCACAAGCTTTTTGATACTCCTTTGCAAAAGAGCCGACACGAGGGTCTATTTTTCCAAAAATACTTTGATATTCTATCGATTTTGGCAGTTGTTCTGTCTGTTTTTCTAAAACAATGCTGCTCTGAGAAAATACTTTTTCACAATCTGCCTGTTCTATGCCAAAAAGCTCATAAAGCTGTATATCGTTTTCTAAAAAATTTTTTCTATGCTCCTGTGTCATGCTATTTGCAATAGAACAGGCTGCAAACTCTGCTTTTATCCCCTTTTCTTTTAACGCCTTGATAAAATTCAATATGGTTTTTCCTGTTGTAATTTCATCTTCTACAAAAAGAATCTTTTGTGACTGAAAGAGCATTTTTTCTTCATCTTTACAAAAGAGCATTTGTTGTGTGGCATGACTATGCTCTTCTTTAAACTCTACAACTATATTTTCTTTTGGCAGATTTTCTCTTGATGTATGAATATAATAAACATCATAAGGGCAATTTGCAGCAACGCCGCTGCCTATGGCGGTTGCTGTTTCTGCAAAACCAATGATTGTCATTTTTTCATGTTGATCTATCTCTTCTGCTAACGCCTGAAATAGCGATAAAGCCTTTGAAGGGCTGACAGGTATATGCTTTGCCTGTAAATGATTGACAAAAAGATAGCCTCTTTTTTGATTATTTTCCCTTTGTGCAATGCTAATGATTTCTTCCTTTTTAAAATCTTTCATGACTTTCTTCCTTTATACCATAAATATGAGCCAACGCCATTATTTTTTCCGCCCATTTTTGATGAACCTTGCTTTCATTCATGCGGGCATATTTTACACTCTTTGCAACTGCTCTTGTACTTTGCTGCCAATTTAATATGGCTTTTGCATCCTCATAATCTCCTAACTCCACTGCATAAGCTTTTTGTATTACAGAAATTTGAGAAGGATGGATTGCTGTTTTGCCTACAAAGCCATTTAATTTATCTTTTTCCAATTCTTTTTGTAAGCCGATTTTCCAATGATCTTCTTTATCGGCTTCTCCTTTAAAATATTCCCATACAACGCCTGAAACAACATATTCTCCCAAAAAAACAGAGGAAATATCTGACAATACATCCTGCATCACCAAAATGTCATAGATACTTTGGTTTTCTCTTCTTCGCAAACCGTATACGTTACAAAGGTCATTTCCTCCCACTCGTACATTTAAAACATATTTTTTCATACTATCCAGCGTTTTTTTGATACCCAACAATTCTTGTTGTCTTGTTTGTTTTTTTAATATAGCGGGGCTTTCTAATGTAGGCATAATATATTTAATCGTTTCTGATTTTTGATTGATTTCAAAAGTGGCTTTTTTATATTCTTCTTTATTTTGACTACTAAACTTTGGCAATACAAATCCTGTTAAAATCCTCTGATATTTTCCTAATTGTTCAAATATCTCTTTCATATGTTGCGGTGTACGAATTCTTATAAAAAGAAGAGGTAATTTTTTTTGATGAAGCTTTCCTTCCTTTACTGCACTGTAAAGTAACTGCATATGTTTTACCAGCTTTTTTTCAGCTTGTGGCAAATAAGCGTCTTGTATAGTATCTTCTAAGCAAAATGCAACACTTTTTAATTGAGGCATTGTTCTATTACAAATATGCGCTATGATGCCTTCGTGGTCTGCCGGACAATATAACAATGCCCCCACTGCATATTGTAATAAGAGTTTTGGTGCTGTTCTATTCCACGTCTGATACTCCAGACAGATTTTCATAGTTTGATTCAATCTATCACCTTCCCTTCAGCAAAACCCTTATTCTTTGCACACACTGATATCATACTAATGGCTGTCCTCCTTAAAAGGGAACAGCCATATTCTAATTCATTTATACATTCACACCAAAGCTTTTGCACAGTGCTTCCAATCCACCCTGATAGCCACTGCCTACTGCATTAAACTTCCAGTCATTTCCATGTCTATAAATTTCACAAACTACAATGGCTGTTTCAATAGAAAATTCTTCCATCAAATCATATTTCAGTTCTTCTGTTCCTACCATATCGCTTTCACTGGCACGTCTTGCTACACGAACATAAGCATTGGAAACCTGTCCGAAGTTTTGTCCTCTTTCCACAGCTTGATGTATTGTAACAGTAATAGCAATTTTTTTGATTTCATCAGGTATTTTTGTAAAATCAATCAATATCACTTCATCATCGCCGTCGCCTTCACCTGTCAGATTATCGCCGGTATGTACAACTGCGCCGTTTCTGCCATCTAAGTTATTATAAAATACAAAATCCTCATCTTTTAATACTTTTCCATTTTCTCCCAACAAAAATGCCGCTGCATCTAAGTCAAAATCATGACCTCCGTCATACTGATTTGTATCCCAGCCAAGACCAACTAAAGCCAATGTCATGGATTTTTCTAAACTCACTCTTTGTCCTTTTGAAAGATTGATACCCATGTTATTCCCTCCTCTGTACTTTTATATTCAATTTTTAATTTTTATCCAACAAAACGTGCCGCCAATTCTCCCAATCCTTTATCCTGTGTTGGCTGTCCAACAGCATTAAACTTCCATTCTCCATTATAACGATATACTTCTCCAAATATCATTGCAGTCATATTCTCATAATTTTCAGAAAGATTGTATTTACAAAGTTCTTGTTTTGTATCTGCATCTACAATACGTATAAAAGCATTTTTAATCATGCCAAAATGCTGTTTTCTTTCATAGGCTTGATAGATGTTTACCACAAACACAATTTTTTCGTAATTTTGCGGTATCTGGTCTAATTCAATGATAAGCTGCTCATCATCTCCATCGCCTTCGCCTGTCAAATTATCTCCCAAATGTATAATAGCACCTGTTTTATGTCTTAAATTTCCAAAGTATACAATATCGCTTTTATCCATCAGCTTACCGCCTATGCTGCATACCAATGCAGAGGCATCGCAATCAATTTCAGAAGCCTTTTTCATACCAAAAAGTCCCTTTTTTTGTTCTGCCGCATCCCAGCCTAAGCCTACAATCAATCTTTTTAAACCTGCATTTCCTTTTGTTAAATCTACCTTTTGTCCCTTTTGTAAACTTACAGACATTTGAAATATCTCCTTTCTTATCTATATCATGCTTTGGAAAAACCAAGAGAAGAAATCCAGCCAGAAAAACTATTGGGATTTCTGGTCTGTATCAATATTGTGCCCGGACCTTTAAAACGGCATACCAAACATTCTCCAGACATGATACTATTTACCCAGCCGTTAGAGGCTTTTTCAATGTTATAGTACATATCTTCTGTCCATGCTACCAAATGCCCGTTATCAATGATAATTTCTTCTCCCACTTCCAATGTAATAGGATGAATTGCTCCATAACTGCTGAGAAAAAGAATTCCCTTTCCTCTGGCTTTTAGTATAAAAAACCCTTCCTTTGAAAAAATACCCTGTACCAAGTTTTGTACTTTTGTATCAATCTCAATACCTTCTGTAGAAGCTAAAAAACCATTTTTTTGTATAATCATACCATAAGTGCCATCTAACTCCACATCAATGATACCGCCCGGTACAGCATGCCCAAAAAGCACTTCTCCTGAACCTCTTGTCGCTGTCAAATATTGAAAGAAAAACTTTTCACCGGAAAGCATACGTGTCAGACCTTTCATAATGCCGCCTTCGACACCGCCTGTAACGTCAATGGTAGAAGACATAGCAATCATAGCGTCCGACTCTGCTTTGATACGTTCTCCCTTTTCCAATTCATAGCGTACCATAGGAAATGCTTGCTGATATAAAATTTCATATTTCATAAAAGCCCTTCCCCTTTCCTGTTTTTTAAGTTGTTATGCTACATCAATGCCATAATTGCCGCAAAGGGCTGCCAGTCCGCCTTGGAAACCGCTTCCAATGGCATTAAATTTCCATTCTGAACCGTTTCTATACAATTCTCCAACTACAACGGCTGTTTCAATGGAAAAATCCTCTCCCAAGTCATAGCGAATCAATTCTGTATTGTTTGCAGAATCCACCACTCTAATGTAAGCATTGGAAACTTGTCCAAAGTTTTGTTTTCTTACTTCAGGGTCATATATGGTAGCTGTAAAAGCAATTCTTTGTACATCTGCAGGCACTTTGGAAAGATCAATCATAATTTGTTCGTCATCGCCTTCTCCTTCGCCTGTCAAATTATCTCCCAAATGTGTTACAGCTCCACTGGAATGATTTAAATTACCATAAAATACAAAATCTCCTTGTTCTCTTACTTTTCCGTTTTCTCCCAGCAAAAATGCCGCTGTATCTAAGTCAAATGCACTACCGCCGTCATATTTGTTTACATCCCAGCCTAAACCAATACAAATTTTTGTCAATCCCGGATTTGTTTTTGTTAAATCTACTTTTTGTCCTTTTTGTAAACTAATTGGCATACATCATCTCTCCTTTTTTTATCGCTTTTTGACTAAAAAACAATATTACCTTTTTTAAACCATATAACAACTTTTTATATGGTTTTTGATAAAACATTTATTTATTTCTATATAAAAGCTTTCTTATCAAATCCACCGGTATGATAGTAAAAGCTAATATAACTACAAAAAGCCATTCTGTACCAGTCAAACCATAGCAACGAAGGATATCTCCTCCAAAATAAATCATACTTACCTGTACTACTACAATTAAAAGCAATATCTTCAAAAATCCATTATTTCCACTGATGTTATCAAACAAATTCATTTTTTCTGTTCTTGCATTGAAAGCATTGAATACTGCCGAAAATACAAAAAATGCAAAATAACCTGTCAGCATATATCTATTTGCAGGATCCTCTCTGAAGAAGCCGTCCGCTTCATGAAGCACCAACATACCCATACTTAATATAAATACCCATATACTGCCTGTTAAAATTTCAGACCACATATATTTGCTGACAATATTTTCATCTCTTCTTTTTGGAGCTTCCTGCATATAGCGTTTCAATGCCGGTTCTCCACCAAATGCTAGAGCCGCCAATGTATCCATAATTAAATTAATCCATAATATTTGTGTAATGGAAAGCGGATTTTCCATACCCAAAAGCGGCGACATAAAAGAAACTAATACTGCCGCCACATTAATGGTAAGCTGGAATATAATAAATTTTCTAATACTGTTAAAAATGGTTCTGCCATATAATATGGCTTTATCAATAGAAGTAAAATTGTCATCCAATATCACAATGTCGCTGGCTTCTTTTGCAACCTCTGTTCCGCCGCCCATAGCAAAGCCAACGTCGGCTTTTTTCAATGCCGGAGAATCGTTGACTCCATCTCCTGTCATGCCAACAACAAGATTTAATTCCTGTGCTAAACGTACCAGACGGCTTTTATCGCTTGGCAAAGCTCTTGCAACCACTTTGAGTTCTTTTAATTGTTTTTTCACTTCATCATCAGAAAGCTTAAAAAGTTCATCGCTTGTCCATACAACGTCTTTTTCAGAAGTCAAAAGACCTGCTTCTTTTGCAATGGCTACAGCAGTATCCTTTCTATCTCCTGTAATCATAACAACTTGTACGCCTGCATTGTGCACTTCTTTAATGGCGTCGATAGACTCAGGACGCACATCGTCACGAATGCCAAGAATGCCTACCAATGTATAATCTCCCTCCGGCAGCGCATCTTGTTGAATTGTTTTTTCACTAACAGCTAAACCTAATACACGAATGGCACGAGATGCCAGTTCGTCGATTTTATTGTTGATTATTTCAGGATTCAAAGGCTGTTTTTCACCATTTTCATCAAAGTACCAACTACATTTTTCAATGACCTTTTCCGGTGCACCTTTTAAAAGAGTATAATTAAAATCACCTGTAATTTGTGCCGCAGAATATTTGTTGTCGCTGTTAAAAGGCACAGAAGCGATTTTTTCTACATGAAAAGAAGGTAACTGCTGTGGTAAAAAACCAAGTACTGCTCTATCTGTACCATTTCCGCCTATGATTTTTCTTTTTCCATCTTCATGAGTAATCACTGCCGTAGTATTTTCCATAATACTTACAGAAAGAATCTCTTTCAATTTTGGAGATACCTCTTCTAAACTGCTCCATTGGGCGCCATTACCGTTTACAAATGTGACCACTTCTAAAATACCCTTTGTAATGGTTCCTGTTTTGTCACTAAATAGTATATTTAAGCTGCCTGCCGTTTCAATTCCTGTAATTTTTCTAACCAATACATTGTCTTTGAGCATTTTTCCCATATTCTGTGCAGATACAATGGCAATCATAAGAGGCAATCCTTCCGGCACCGCCATAACAATGATGATTACTGCCAGCATAACCGCTTCTACAATATCATTGACAAGCGTCATCCAATTAGAACAATACGCCGCAATTTGCGCCATATCAAAACCATTGTGTACCACAATTCTTTGAAAAAGCAACGCCACTGCAATAGCAATACCGCCAATATATCCAAACTTACTAATACTGTCTGCTAAATTGGAAAGCTTTACCTTTAAAGGAGATTCTCTGTCGTCGTCAATTTGCAGCTCACTAGCAATTTTTCCATAAACAGAGCTGTCCCCAACGGTGGTTACTTCCATAATACCATTTCCAGAGCAAACAATGGTTCCTCTAAACACTTTATAAGGATTCAAAAAGTCCATTGCTTTTTCTTCTTCCTCTTTATAATCTTGAGGGATTGCTCTTTTTTTGGCTTCTTTGCTTTCTCCGTTTAACACAGATTGGTCAACATTAATATTTCCTTCAATCAAATTGCCGTCTGCAGGAATTTTATCTCCTGATTGTAATATGATACAATCTCCCACTACAACATCATCAATGGAAATTTCTGTTACATCTCCATTTCTATATACTTTACAACGAATTTTAGAGGCTTCATCCTGCAATTTTTGAAAAGCGTTTTCATTACGGTATTCAGAAAATGTAGAAACAAATGTTGCCAATATCACAGCAAGAGCAATTCCCACAGATTCATACCACTCTGTCTGTCCCAAAAAGGCAAATATGACATTAATAATCAACGCTACACAAAGTATTTTAATCATAGGGTCGCCAAAATTTCCTTTTAGCTTTTCCCAAAAACTTTCTGATTTTACTTCACTTAGGCGATTATCGCCATGCTCCTGCCTGCTTTTTAGGGCTTCTTCGTCTGTTAGTCCTAACTTGTTCATTTGTATCCTCCTTACCTCACAACAATATGATGATTTTACGGCTATCGAAAATACTTATTTCCCACACACTATACCTATTTTAACATTTTTATTTACAATAATCCATTTATAAAATGATAATTGTAAATAATGTTATAAACTTGTATTCATTTTATTCTGGAACTCAGCCTTCAGTTGATTTAAACGCTGTGTATCCTGTTGTCTTTTTTGTTCTGCCTGCTGTTGTATCTGTTTTGTTTGTTCAATACCATTGATAATGGTTTGCCATGTTTTTTCCAATGTTTCAATTTTTACAGAACTGCCGGTAGCCAACTGTGTAGTCAGCTTTGATTGATTGACGGTATTTTGAGCATTTTTTAAAAGCATTTCATTTGTTCTTTCGTCTAATGCCGCCATAGCGTCTGCCTGTATTTTTTGTCTTTTTAAAAGTATGGCTTGTGTCAAAGCTTGTTTAAATACCGGCAATGTAATAATAAAGGCAGAATTGATTTTTCTAATCAAATTTAAATTACTAAACTGCATTGTTTTAATCATAGGAATAGACTGCATAGCAACATTTTCTGCAATACGCAAGTCCATTACTCTTTGGTCTAATATGCAACGAGCTTGTTCTAAATTTGTAATATCCATCTGAAGCATGCCGTCTTGGCTTTTGGCATAATCTTTTCGCATTTGTTCCAAATATTGGTCAATTTCTTTTAAACCTTGTTCTCCTGCCAATATATATTTGACAAGAGTTTGATAATATTCCATATTTGTTTGAAACATTTGTTCCAGTTTTTGATTGGAATCTTTGATTTCCACTTCATATTCTTTCAATTTAATATAAATTTTATCGACTTCTTCTCCCATAGTGTGATACTTTGCCAATATCTGTTCCAATTGTTTTTGCACTCCGCCAAAAAGTTTTCCCAAAATACCCTTTTTTTCATTGGAGGCAATCTCTTGCAAATCAAACTTATCCATAATTTTTCCCAATGTTTTTAACAATTCTCCGGAATCATTAATTTGTGCCATATCTACACTGTTTAAGACTTGGTCGGAACACTTTGAAATTCCTTCCGCCGCGTCTGCGCCAAATACAACCAGCTGTTGGGGTTCATATACGTTAATGGTACTTACAATGTCGTCAATTTCCTTTGAGTTTTCAAGACGCTGCGTCATCATCTGTCTTTGTTCTACAATGTCATATTCCTCCACTTCTATGGGCTGTGGGGAAGATTGCGTCGGTTTCAACTGCAATGCCATTATCCCTTCCTCCTTTTAAACAAACGTGTCAATAGTCCATTTTCTTCAGATATA
>DVLQ01000006.1 GCA_018715395.1 Candidatus Coprocola pullicola
AATCTTTTCAGAAAAGCTATCAAAATACCCTCTGAAATACTTTTACTTGGCACTAATACGACTTTTCTATTCATTTTAATGTCATTCTTATTTGTCGTAAATATCGCCATCCCTTTACTTTAGAATCAAATTCAATAAAATCTTTTCAGAAAAGCTATCAAAATACCCCCTAAAATACCTTTACTTAGCACTAATACGACTTCTTTATTCATTTTTAGTATCATTCTTATTTGTCGTAAATATCACCATTCATTTATTTTAGAATCAAATCCAATAAAATCGTCTCTGAAAGACTATCCAAAATACCCTCTGAAATATTTTTACTTGGCATAAATACGACTTTTCTATTCATTTTAAGTGTCATTCTAAAAAGTCTGGACATTCCATTAAAGTTCCTATTGTTCATTTGAACTTTTGTAAAAAGAAGTTTTCTGCTTTTACCACGGCTTCCTTTAAAAGATTTCGTTTTGCACCATATGATTAAAGGTCATTTTTGTATCAAAATATCTTTTTTATAGTGATAAAAAAACCGACAGCCTAGGCGTATTTACCCAGACGGTCGGCATAGCTGCAGTCATACTCCATGTGGTTTTACTCCACTTCCGTCAGTCATATGACTTCTTAAAATCATGTTACTATATGGTTTTTATTTTGTCAACAAAAAACTTTTACTATTGTTCATATCCTCTCATATCTGCCCATTCTTGTTTTGTCAAAAGTACTTTTCTGGGCTTACTGCCTTCTTCCGGACCCACAATACCTTGCTGTTGCAAAGAATCCATCAGCCTAGCGGCTCTATTGTATCCAATACGGAATTGTCTTTGCAGCATAGATACAGAAGCTTTTTCTTTTTCTACCACCAAATCTACCGCTTGGTCAAAAAATTCATCGACTTCTTCTCCCCCACCGTTGATTTTTGCTGTAGCAGTAATTTTGTCAATCATTTCTTTATCATAATCTGTTGTTGTATCTTGTTTTATAAAATTTACAATGCTTTCTACTTCTTTGTCCGATAAAAATGCTCCTTGTATTCTCATAGGCTTGCTTGTACCTTGAGGACAAAAAAGCATATCGCCCTTTCCCAAAAGCTTTTCTGCACCCACTGCGTCTAATATGGTACGAGAGTCAATGCCTGAGGAAACAGCAAATGCCAGTCGGGAAGGAATATTTGCTTTTATTACCCCTGTAATAACGTCAACAGACGGTCTTTGTGTAGCAATAATCAAATGCATACCAGCCGCACGAGCCATTTGTGCCAGTCGACAAATAGCGTCTTCCACCTCTCCCGGCGCAGCCATCATCAAATCTGCTAATTCATCAATAATGATGACAATTTGAGGCATAATATTTTCTGTTTCTCCCTGTTCTTTTTTCATGGCATTATAGCCTTTGATATCTCGAACGCCGTTTTCCGCAAAATCGTTATATCTTTCTAACATTTCTCTGACAGCCCAGTTTAAAGCAGCAGATGCTTTTTTGGGGTCTGTCACAACAGGTATCAATAAATGAGGAATACCATTATAAACGCTGAGTTCCACTACCTTAGGGTCTACCAAAAGCAGTTTTACTTCCTTTGGATCCGCCTTATAAAGTATACTTGTAATCAATGTATTGATACAAACGCTTTTTCCCGATCCTGTTGCTCCGGCAATCAAAAGGTGGGGCATTTTTGCAATATCTGCCACAATGGGCTGTCCTGCAATATCTTCTCCCAGTGCAAAAGCCAGTTTGGAAGGAAATTTTTGAAATGCTTCGCTTTCCAAAACACTTCTTAAAAAAACAGACTGTGCTTCTTTATTTGGCACTTCTATACCCACAGCGGCTTTTCCGGGTATGGGAGCCTCAATACGGATATCTGACGCCGCCAAATTCAGCGCAATATCGTCTGCCAAATTCACAATTTTACTCACCTTCACACCTTGGCTTGGAGAAAGCTCATAGCGTGTTACAGTAGGTCCTTTATTGATTTGTATCACTTTTGCTTCTACTCCAAAACTCCTTAATGTATTTTCCAATTTTTTTGCATTTACAAGCATTTCCGCCTTGGAATCATTACTTTGTACCGCTTGATTTTTTGCCAGCAAATCCAGTGGAGGGAATATATAAGGCTTTTGTTGTTTTATAACAGGAGAAGGCTTTTTGTTTTGCTGTATCAATTCTTGCTCCTCATATTGTACATCCGATTTATATTCCGGTTGTTCTACTTCCTCTTCTGTCTGTTGAGAGTTCATTTCTTGATGTAATGGTTGTTGTATTTCCCAAGCAGTATCCTTTTTCTTGGTTTCTTCTTCTGAGGAAGAGTCAAATTGTTGTTGGGGCTTCTCTTCTAAAACATACTGCTGTTGATTTTCTTCCTTCTCTAAAGAATCATACTGCTGTATTTGTTCTTCTTTCTCTAAAAAATCATACTGCTGTGTTTGCTCTTCTTCCTCTAAAAAATCACACTGCTGTTTAAAGTCTTGTTCATATTGTTGTTGACTTTCTTCTAAAGAATCATATTGTGGCAGCTGTGTGTTTTCCTCTTCTGCAAACAGCAATGTTAGACCATTGCTTTCTGGAATATCCTCCTCTTCCTCTTCTGCCCAATCTGCTATAATATCCATAATATCTTCTTGGGATATGGTTTGTTCTGAAGTGCTTTCCGAGCCTTCTTCTTCAAATTCAATACGATTTAACAATTCCAATACATCTGTAATATCATCTGTATCGCTTTTGAATGTTTCTTGGGGTTTTTGCTGTACTTGTTCAGAATATATTTCAGAAGGAACTTCTTCCGCTTCCTCTTCCAAAAGCGGTTCCTCTCCTTCTTGAAAAATCATATAGCGAATGTTACTTTTCGCTTCTTCTTCAGGCATCTGTGTTGTGATATTTTGCTGTATTTTTTCTGTAGTTTGCTCTTGTTTTTGCTCTATGGCGTCTTTTTTGATATCAGGCTGTATCTCTTGGGAGTGTACAGGTTGTTGTTCATCACTTTTTTCCGCTTTTGTTTCAGAAGTCTGTTTTTGCAAAACATTTTCTGTGGTATTGTAAAGTACCTCTTGTTGTTCTTCCATGATTTGACTTTCTGTTTTGCCATAATCGAATATAACAGGTGTTTTGGGCATAGGCTCTAGTAAAGTTTCTTGTTCTGCCTTTGATTTAAATACAGTTGTTTCTACAAGAGGAACTTCCTGTTTTATTCCGTTATATCCTTCATCTGCATGGAGCATAATATTAAAGTCGCTTTTTTTATGTTGTTTCTTTTTTATACTTTGTTTGGATTGTAATCTGGGCTGAGGTTTTTGTTGTATTTTAGGCGGTCTTACTGTCTTTTTTGGCACTTCTTGTATGTAAGTTTCTCTTTGTCGTATCACATCATTTTTTTGTTTTTTTTCTTGATAATATCTTCTTTTATTTTTTTGATAAGCATTGACATTGCTTACTCCTTTAAAAAAGGATTTTCCCGTTGCCATAATCAAAGAAATCAATAAAACAGCGCTCCAAATAATACCTGAACCGATTTTTCCAAAAGCTCTTGCCAAACCGCCTCCCAGTATGCCTCCTACAAATCCTCCGTTATTAAATGCTCCTTCTTGATAATAGGATTTTAAAGTATCTGCTAAACTTGACATCACAGACACTTCAATAGGGTGTATCACATGTGCTAATGCACTAATAGAGATTAAAAATAATGCCGCGCCTGCAATACGTACCTCTCTGTTTTCCTTTTCTTCACTAGCAAGAAGCCAACAACAATAAGCAACAATTGTCAAAGGCAATAATATACTACTCACTCCCAGTAAACTCTTTAAGCTCTCTCCTAACAATCCTCCCAGTATTCCCATTTTTTTTGTTAGCAAACTAATCAGAACAACAAAAGAAACTACTACAATAATAATGAGTATCACTTCATCCATCATAGTATCTCCAAAACGTGGTTGTTTTTTTTGTTGTATTTTTGTTTTTTGTTTTTGCTTTGAACTTCTTTGTGCCGCCATATACTTTTTACACCTCTTTTATACAAAATGACATATCATATCGAATGTTTTTGAAAATAAAAAAAGGATTTTTCTTTTGTCACCCTTTTCAAAATCTACCATTTGTCTAATTTGATATTATATCATATTTTACTTTCTTTTGCACAGTTGTTTTATCAAAAAAACAGTCAAGAAAAAAGAATTTCCAATCTTTTTCTTGACTGTTTTCAGAACATTTCACACTTAAAAATAATATTGTCCGTATCCATTTTTAAAGGAAAAGACTTTCATTTTCTCCTAAAATTCTGACTGCTTTTTTTGCCTTTTCCGCTTTTTTTGCCGCTTCTTGCACACTATCTGCAATGACTGTCAAGTGCCCCATTTTTCTTTTTGGTCTGGATTCTTCTTTGCCATATATATGAAGAAAAGCGCCGCTGACAGCCAACGCCTCATCAGCCCCCAATACATAGGCTTTTCCTGCACTTTCTTCTCCTAATATATTTCTCATAACAGCAGGTTTTAACAGCTCAGAAGAGCCTAAAGGCAACCCCGTAATGGCTCTGATATGCTGTTCAAACTGGTTTGTCATACAGGCCTCAATGGTGTAATGTCCTGAATTATGCGGACGGGGCGCAACCTCATTGACAGCTACAGAGCCATCTTTTGCCACAAACATTTCCACGCAAAACATTCCAACTCCTTCAAAAACCTCCATTACTTTTGTGGCCAATGCCATTGCCTTTTGTGTTGTTTGTTCAGAAATAGCCGCCGGCACTTTTGTTTCGTCTAATATACTATCTTTGTGAATATTTTCCGCCACAGGATACACTTGTATCTTTCCGTCAATACTGCGACAGGCAAGCACTGATATTTCCATAATAAAGGGAAAATATTTTTCTGCCATCAAAGGCAGCATACCTTTTCCCAACTCTTTATAAGCTTTTGGGATATCTTCTGTTTTTTCCAAAAGAAAATTACCCTTTCCGTCATATCCTCCTGTACAGGCTTTTATCATCATAGGTAAGCCATATTCTTTAGCCGCTTTTATCATGTCTTGCTCTGATGTCACTTTACAAAATGCAGGAGTTGCAACACCCTGCTCCAAAAGCAATTTCTTTTGTGTATATTTATTTTGTATCACTTTTAAGCTTTTTGCAGTGGGGTATATTTTTTTTCCTTCCTCTTCCAATTCTTCCAATACATCAGCATCAATATGTTCAAATTCATAGGTTACAACATCTGTTTTTTCTGCCAAAAAACGAATTGCTTTTTTATCATCAAACCTTGCCACAATATGCTCGTCTACCAATGTATGTGCCGGACATTTTTCACCGGGGTCTAATACAACCACAAAAAAGCCCATTTTTTTTGCTTCCTGTATCATCATTTTTCCCAGTTGTCCTCCACCTATTATACCAATTTTTTTTTGTATATTTTCCATTAAAATACCTCCAAACAAAGAGCCTCTTATTTTTTTATTGTATCACAGCCTATTTACAAAAAGCAACTTTTATTGCGCTATGTTTTTATTTTATTTATATTACATTCCATTTTTTACAAAATTTTCTATTCCTTCACTCATAAATCTAATATCAGACTAATTTTATTCAATTTACAACAGCTCATACCTTCACCCTCATCCGGACTTTATAAAAAACAGCTTATTTTCAGGTTTTATTCCTCAAAATAAGCTGCTTTTGCCTTTATAAGATATTTATTATCTTCTGCTGAAAAATCCTTTTCTTTTATGTTCTTCTTTTGGTACGTCTCCATCGCCATAAAAATCTCTCAGCAATTGCTTTTGTCTTTCTGTCAAAGAGGTTGGAATCTGCACTTTTAATGTTACAATCAAATCTCCCTTTGATTTTTCGTTTCTCAATTTTGGTACGCCTGCCCCTTTTAATGTGATAACCGTATCTGGTTGTGTACCTGCTTTTATAGTATATTTTTGTTCGCCATATACTGTTTTTACTGTAATTTCATCTCCCAAAGCGGCCTGTATAAATGAAATAGGTACATCACAATATAAATTCAAGCCTTTTCTTTTAAATACTTTGTCAGATTCTACATAAATAGTAATTAATAAATCACCATAGCCTCCGCCTTTTTCACCAATATCGCCTTTGCCATCCAAGCGTAATGTCTGTCCACTGTCAATACCTGCCGGTATTTTTACTTCAAAATTCTTTGTTTTACGAACTTTCCCTGCTCCTTTACAAGTTGTACAAGGCTCTTTAATTTGTTTTCCCGTGCCACCGCAAGCAGAACAAGTCCTTACAGAAGTCATAGCACCAAAAAGAGATTGCTGTGTTACTCTTTCTTGACCTGTACCATTACATCTTTTACAAGTTTCAGCATGAGTACCGGGTTTTGCTCCTGTTCCATGACAAGTATCGCATTCGTCTGTTACAGGCACAGAAATTGTCTTTTTGCCACCAAAAATGGCCTCTTCAAAAGATATTTGTATATTGACATGAATGTCGTTTCCTCGTCTTGGACCATTTCTTCTGCTGCTTCCTCCAAAACCTGTTCCAAAACCGCCTGTAAACATACTGAAAATATCGCCGATATCTCCCATATCAAAGTTACTATAAAAACCGCCACTGCCACCCATGCCGCTGCTTGGGTCAAATGCCGCATGACCAAACTGGTCATATTGCGCTTTTTTCTGAGGATCGCTTAATATTTCATAAGCTTCACCCAATTCTTTAAATTTTGCCTCTGCTTCTTTATTGCCTGGGTTTGCGTCTGGATGGTATTTTTTTGCCAGCTTACGATAAGCTTTTTTTATTTCGTCGTCACTTGCATTTTTACTGACGCCTAATACCTCATAACAATCACGTTTTTCAGCCAACTTACTCACCACCTAAAACCTTTCTTTCTACAAGTCAAGACCTTGGGAAAAATTCCAAACAAAACCAGTACTCTCTTTAGAGTGTTCTCAAAAACTTTGTACCTGTTTGGGATAACGACCCAAGGTCTTTTTTATTCACCTTCTATATAATCGTCTATGTTTTTGACACAGACATTTCTATATTACAGTTCTTTTCCTTCTCCGTCAACTACATTTGGATCGCCGGTTTGTTCTGCGCCTCCTGCTGACTGATATAATTTTTCAGAAATTTTGTAAAATTCCTGTGTCAATGCTTCTGTAGCAGATTTTACAGTAGCAACGTCGCTTTCTGTCATAGTAGCAGGTTCCATATCTTTGATGGTATCTTTTAAATGATTCAATGCGCCCTCTACTGCACTTTTTTCTTCTGCACTAATTTTGTCTTCTAATTCACCCAATGTTTTTTCTGTTTGGAAAATCAAAGAATCCGCCTCATTTTTTGCATCAATTGCTTCTTTTCTCTTTCTATCTTCTTCTGCAAACTGTTCTGCTTCTTTTACTGCTTTTTCAATTTCTTCTTCACTTAAGTTAGAACCGGCAGTAATTGTAATTTTTTGTTCTTTTCCTGTACCTAAATCTTTTGCAGATACATTTACAATACCATTTGCATCAATATCAAAAGCAACTTCAATTTGAGGCACGCCGCGTCTTGCCGGCGCAATGCCGTCCAATTTGAATTGTCCTAATGTTTTATTATCTCTGGCAAGCTGTCTTTCACCCTGTACAACATGAATATCAACTGCTGTTTGGTTATCCTCTGCTGTAGAGAAAATTTGTTTTTTGCTGGTTGGAATAGTCGTATTTCTATCAATCAACTTTGTTGCGACTCCGCCCAATGTTTCAATACCAAGTGAAAGTGGTGTAACATCTAAAAGAAGTACGCTTCCTGCACCTTCTTCTCCGGCCAGTTTACCGCCTTGGATAGACGCACCTACTGCAACACATTCATCCGGATTAATACCTTTAAATGGTTCTTTGCCTGTAAATTTCTTAACAGCTTCCTGTACTGCCGGAATTCTTGTAGAACCGCCCACCAATAATACTTTGTCAATATCGCTTGCTTTCAAATCCGCATCTGCCAAAGCCTGACGAACAGGTCCCATTGTTCTGTCCACTAAATCGCTTGTCAATTCGTCAAATTTTGCTCTGGAAAGAGTAACATCCAAATGTTTTGGTCCATCTTGATTCATTGTAATAAATGGCAAATTGATGTTTGTTGTTGTAGTGGTAGAAAGTTCTTTTTTTGCTTTTTCTGCCGCTTCTTTCAAACGCTGCATAGCCATTTTATCTTTGCTCAAGTCCATGTTTTCTGTCTTTTTAAATTCTTCAATCAAATAATTAATGATTTTATTGTCAAAATCGTCCCCGCCAAGACGTGTATCACCGTTTGTAGCCAATACTTCGATAACTCCATCGCCAATTTCAATGATAGAAACGTCGAATGTACCGCCGCCTAAGTCATATACCATAATTTTTTGTTCTTGTTCATTGTCAAGACCATATGCAAGCGCCGCCGCTGTTGGTTCATTGATAATTCTTTTTACATCAAGCCCGGCAATTTTACCGGCGTCCTTTGTAGCCTGTCTTTGCGCGTCGTTGAAGTATGCAGGCACTGTAATAACCGCTTCTGTAACAGTCTCGCCCAAATAACTTTCTGCATCTGCTTTTAATTTTTGCAAAATCATAGCAGAAATTTCCTGTGGAGAATACTGTTTTCCTTCAATATTTACTTTATAGTTATTACCCATTTCTCTTTTAATAGAGCTGATTGTATTGTCAGGGTTTGTAATCGCCTGACGTTTTGCTGTTTCACCAATCAGACGTTCTCCGTTTTTTGCAAAGCCTACAACAGACGGTGTTGTTCTTGCGCCGTCAGAATTTACAATTACAACAGGCTGACCGCCTTCCATTACTGCCACACAAGAGTTTGTTGTTCCTAAGTCAATACCAATAATTTTAGCCATAATAAAATTCCTCCTATATACCAAACTATCTAATTCTGTTTTCTTTTAAAAAAATTTATTTATGCAAAACTGCTTTTTGCAGTGTCATTTTTTAATTAGCAACTTTTACCATACTGTGACGAATCACTTTATCTTTATATTTATATCCCTTTAACATTTCCGCCATGACTGTATTTTCTGCATATTCTTCATTTTCCTCATGGGCTACAGCCGCATGAAGATTTGGGTTAAATACTTCTCCCACAGCTTTAATTTCTTCCACTCCCAATGATGTGAGTATTTCTTGGAATTGTTTTAATGTCATTTGCACTCCCTTATAAAAACTGTCTTCTTCATCAGTTTGTTTATGTGCCGCAACTGCTCTTTCCAGATTGTCAATGACAGGCAAAAGCTTTTCTATGCTGCTTCTAATGCCATCGTCATACATACCGGCTTTTTCTTTTGCAGTTCTTTTTCTAAAGTTATCAAATTCTGCCAAACACCTTTGGTATTTGTCTAAATAATCTGCACATTGTTGTTCTAGTTTTGCTATTTTTTGTTGTGTTTCATCAACCACTTCTCCTTCTACAGATTCTGTTTGCTGCTGTGCTTGTTGTGTTGTTTCTTCTGTTATTTCAACATTCTCCTTTTGTTGCGATGTTGTTTGAACAGTTTCATTTTGTTGCATCTCTTGTTGTTGTTGATTTTGTTTTTCTTCCAATGACAAACCCTCTTTTCTTTCTGCCCTAAGAATCCTTTTTTTCTTCTTTTAACGCTTTTAATACATTTTCTATATTTTTAACCATACCATTGAGCACAGATACCACTTGGGAATAATCCATTCTCGTAGGTCCTAATATACCAATTGTGCCTCTTGTACCATCGCCCATTTTATATGTTGTTGTAATCACACTGCAATCTTTCATACTTTGGAGATTATTTTCACTTCCTATCATAATCTGCATAGCGTCATCCTTATTTTCTCCCAGCAGCGTTACAAGAACATCCTTTTGCTCCAGTGTTTGAAATAATGACTTTGCTCTTTGTATATCGCTAAACTCAGGAAAAGCCAATATATTTTTTGCTCCGCTTAAATGTACTTGTATATTTTCAGCGCCTCTTGCTGTTTGTTCTATTGCCGAAAGCAGTGCCGGAAGCATATAGCTATATTCCTGCAGCTTTCCTTTTAACACTCTTACAATACGTTCATCAATATCTTTTATAGTACATCCTTTTAATATTGCATTTATTTCTTTTCCCATTTCAAAAAGCTTTTCTTCCTCTGGTACAACAGAAACTTTTAAAATATGATTTTTTACATAATTTCCTTCTGTTGCAATCACAAGCAGTATAGACTCGCTATCCAAAGGCAGTAGTCTGATTTGTTTTAGCTTTGCTCCTTTTGAAACAGGTTCTGAAATCAATGTAGTATAATTTGTCAGCATAGAAATTGCCTTTGCCGTTTCTTCCATGAGATAATCAATTTGGCTGATGTTTCTTGCCACAACACTTTGTAAAAACTGCTGTTCTTCTTCTTTAAGCTCTCTTTTTTGCATCAGTCTATCTACATAAAGCCGATAACCTAAGTCCGACGGGATTCTTCCGGCAGAAGCATGAGGTTGTATAATAAAGCCCATTTCCTCCAAATCGCTCATTTCATTGCGGATGGTAGCAGAGCTGATTCCCAAATTATATTTTTTTGCAATAGTTCTTGATCCTACAGGCTCCGCTGTTGCAATATAGTCATTGATGATTGCCTGTAAAATTTGTATTTTTCTATCATTCAATGCCATATTGTCAACTCCTTCCTTTATTTTGTTAGCACTCACTTTTATCGAGTGCTAATTCATACTCTTAAAATAACACCTGACTGAAAATCTGTCAAGTGTTTTTTTCACTTTTCTATTTTTTTCTTTCATTTATAATAACGTAAAATATAAAAAAAAGTCTTTTCTTTTTTAAAAAAATAAAATAAAATTTTAAAAAAATCAATCCAAAAAAATTTTTGCATCGAAAGGAGTATACCATGCCCGGTCTTTATATTCATATTCCGTTTTGCCGTCAAAAATGTCTTTACTGCGATTTTCCCTCCTTTGCCGGAAAAGAAAATCTTTACTCAGATTATACACAATCTCTTATAGCAGAAATTCAAAAAAAATCTTACCTTTGTCAAAACAAAATCATAGATACCATTTTTTTTGGCGGAGGCACTCCCACAGTTCTGCATACCTCTTTTTTAGAAAAAATGATAAATACCATTTTTCAGTACTATACTGTTTCAAAAACTGCTGAAATTACCATAGAGGCAAATCCGGGTACGCTTTGCAAAGCTGTTTTATCGGCTTTGCATACCATGGGCTTTAACCGCATCAGCATAGGACTTCAGTCTTGGCAGGACACGCTTTTAAAAGATATTGGAAGAATACACAATCGTTCTGTTTTTTTAAAAAACTTTTATTCTGCCAGAAAAGCAGGATTTGAAAACATCAATATCGATTTGATGTTTGCACTGCCAAATCAAACCTTTTGCCAATGGCAGGAAACACTTTATAGTATCATAGCATTGCAGCCGGAACATATTTCTGCTTACAGCCTTATCATAGAGGAAGAAACGCCTTTTTTTCATCTTTGGAAACAAAATCGCCTTTCATTGCCTGATGAAGCATTGGATAGAGCCATGTATCATTTTACAAAAGAACTTCTGGAAAAAAATCACTATCATCAATATGAAATATCCAACTTTTCCAAAAAAGGATTTGAAAGCCGTCATAATCAAATATATTGGAAAATATTACCTTATATAGGCTTTGGCTTAGGCGCTCACTCCTTTTGGGAAAATAAACGGTTTTACAATACTTATCAAATTGCAAAATATATTCAGGCACAAGGCGATAGTTCTGTATTGATAGAAGAAATAGAACACCTTACCCCGACTCAACTGCAAAGTGAATTTATGTTTATGGGACTTCGTATGACAGAAGGCATTTCTTCTATGGATTTTCAAAAACGGTTTCACATTCCTCTTGCTTGTGTTTATCAAAAACAATTATCTGCTTTAATAAAACAAAATCTGCTGCAAAAACAAAATGACCGTTATTTTTTGACTTCTCGTGGTATGGATTTAAGCAATACTGTATTTTGTCAATTTCTGTAATATATACCATCAGATAAAATATTGCCATATTCTTCTTTTTTATTGAATATTCGACAATTTAAAGCTATAATATCAGTTGAATTTATAAAAAAGGAGTTATATTTATGTTATCTTCTTCAGATACTTCACCGGCGTTGTCTGTTTCCGACACAAAAAACACAAAAATAAATAAATTCTCTATTATCCAAATCGCATTTATACTTACTCGTTGGATTTGTTTTTTGTTATATCCTTATTTGCTAACTGTTTTAGTAAATTGTATTGCTGCTTATGATAGCAATGCTGTTTCTTTTTTACTGGAGAACCGTCCCGGAGCATTTTATTTTGGGCTTTTTATCACATATGCCCTTTTTGGGTCTCTTTGCTTTATTTGTCTGCGTCCTTGGCTGGCTGGCAGTATATTAGGGCTTTGTTACACCACATTGGCATTTACAGACTATTTCAAATTTTTACTTCTGCAAGAGCATCTTTTTCCATGGGATTTACTGCTTGCAAAAAATGCAGAGCAATTTAAGCCTTTTTTAGCAGAGCTTGATATCTCTCCTTTAATGGTATTGCTGTTTTTTTCTCCTTTGCTTTACAGTATATTTCTCTTGCCAAGAAAACCAAAATGGAAATGGAAAAAATATGATTTTTTCATTCCTATCACAGTTGGTATCTTCTTTCTTGGCGGTATTACAGCCTTTCTTACAAGCAATACAATGCGTATGAATTATACAAACTGGTTTGAAATTTCTGTCAATGATACTTCTGCACAAGAAAGCAATTATTATAAAAACGGCTTTTTAACGGCTTTTGCCCTCAATATAGGTTATCTGAGTATAGAAACACCTGCCCATTACAATCAAAATACAATAGAACAATTAGCAAAAGAATATGCTCCTGCAACAGTTTCAAATGATTGGAAAAAACCTGATATCATTGTCATATTGTCTGAATCTTTTTGGGATATTACCACATTGCCAAACACTACATTTTCTCAAGACCCTCTTACCAATTACAGAGAATTAGCCAAAAATCACCCTAGCGGCACTATGATTTCAAGTACGTTTGGAGGCGGTACTGCTCGTCCTGAATTTGAAGTATTAACAGGTATGACAACGGCGCAAATGCCTGCCGGTGCTTTTCCCTATCAACAATATATGCATAAAGATACCTTCTCCTTTGCGCGTTATTTTAAAAACATGGGCTATGATACTATAGGACTTCATACCTATGACAACACATTTTATGAAAGAGATAAAGCATATCCTCTTATGGGCTTTGACCAGTTCAGAGGACAAAATCAATTAAAAACGGAACTTTGGTGGAACAGCGGTCCTTACTTAACAGATGAAACATTGATTGATGAAATACAATACGAATTGGAACAACCTCATCCCAATGGGCTATTTCTCTTTGGCATTACCATGGAAAACCACAGCTTATTTCAAAATAAATTCAGTAAAGAGGAATTAACTATTTCTGTTGATAATCCCGATTGTTCTCCTACAGAAATCAATTCCATGGAAAATTTTGTAAAAGGTGTCAGCGATTCCGATAAAGCTCTAAAACAACTTTATGATTATGTTATGTCCCGAGAAAAAGAAACCGTTGTACTTTGGTTTGGCGACCATCTTCCCACATTAGGAAATGAGTTCTCTCCTTATACCACAACAGGAAAAATCCATTCCAGTTCTTCAGAGGAATGGACACAACAAGAAATAAAATATATGTTTTCCACTCCTTATATTGTTTTTGCCAATTATGATACCAAAAAAGAGTATTTGGCGGAGCAAAAAGAAGTTTCTTCTTATTTGCTAATGCCGTTGTTATTGGATTACATCCATGCTCCTGAAACAGTACAAAGCAATCTTTTATTAGATTTACATCACACTTGCCCTATTATCCATAGCAAATATAATTTATACCAGCCAAATAGCAATCCCCAAAAAACAAAAAAATTAACCGACGCTCTTTGGCTTATTACATACGATCAGCTTATGGGAAAAAATTTTTTGGAGCAAACAACTTCATAACTTTTACAATATTAAATTAAAAAAATTAATATATTACACAATATAAAATTTTATGTTTTCACAAAAAAATTTTATAAACAATATTATATCATCTTTTCTGTAATAAAAATCAACCTTTCAACAAATCATCATACTATCTATCTCTTACGGTTATTACTTTAATACAGATTTACACCTAGTCATTGCAAAACTATCTTTTGCAATATCATTATAAACAAATACTTTATACTCAAAATTTAAATTTGTTAAAAAGGCGTCATTACTTTTCTGTAATATTGCCTTTTTAACATTTGCTCACATAAATGTTTCATTACTGTTCCTAAAATTTTATTTGTATTTACCATATACTTTTTATAAAAACTTTTTATATACTTACTACCATAGCATTCTCGGATACAATTGCTTTACGTTTATACGACATTGTTTATTTTGACGCCTCATATCATACCATTTTCTATACCAACTTGTCTTCATCTCATTTTTTATGAAACTATATTCTCTAAATGCATTTTTTAGCTAAACGACCACTTGTGGAAAACATATGGCTTCTTATAAAGTTTAATGTATGTTTATTCATAACCATACAATTGACTTTAATTTTATATTTTTATAAAAATTTGCCGCTTCTATCCAAGAGAGTTTCATAATAAAGTTATACTTTTAAACCTTTACTGGCTTTTTTTACTAGAGCGTATCTGAAAAGTGAAACGTGCACAAAAGTCTATTATATGTTATAGTAATACCAGATAGGAGATGATAGACATGGCAAAACGATATGAACTCAGCGCTTCAGAATGGGAACGCATTGTCGATTTTTTTCTGGTATCCAAAACAGGACGTCCTCCAAAATGGGATAATAGAACAATGTTCAATGCAATTATGTGGCTTGCTCGCAGTGGTTCTGCATAGGAAGACGATATCCCCCTCATCAGGCACTTTAGAAACTGTTTTTCACATTTTAAACGCCGATGCTGATTTAGAAAATCTTAGTATTGACAGTACCCATATCAAAGCACATCCACAAAGTGCAGAAGCTAAAAAAGGGCTTTAAATTCAGAATGCAATCAATTTATTGGTACAAGTCATGGTGGAAAAAGTACCAAAATTCATGCCATTGTGGATGAATTAGGTAACCTCATTTCATTTCTGCTGTCCGGCGGTGAAATCCATGATAGTAACATCGCTATCTCTCGGCTTGAAACAATAGATATTCATGGTAGTCGTATTATCGCTGATAGAGCATATGGTTGCAAAGAAATCCATGAATATATTATACAATATCATGCTACCTGTGTCATACCGCCCAAACGCAATACAAAAAAACATGGTTTATAGATAGGCATCTTTATAAGCAACCACATTTGGTTGAATGTTTTTTTATAAACTTAAACAATTTCGTCGTATTGCCACTAGATATGATAAGTTAGCCTCTTCCTTTTTTGCTTTTATTCATATTGCTGCAATTGCCATTTTGTTAAAATGATGAATACATAGGACTTTTCAGATATATCCTAGTGAATTTGTTTTGTTGCCATAAGTTTTTTCCTATATTCATCAATATGTTATTTTGTTCTTTTTGACAATATAAAAAATACACTTTTTTATTCTTCAATCCTAATGTAATCTCATATGGTAGATTTGTTATCATATTGTTTGTTATATCTAAAAAAAGCAAATCTTTTTTTTCAAAACACTTTTATTCATTTTATAAAGCTTTTGTATCAAAATTTTTTATTTTTTCTCTCTACAATTTTAAATATTTCTACAACTTTGCTTACACAAAACATATTCCTTTTTCATATTCATGCAAATGCTTTCTAATCAACTGTTACAATGACAAATTTTTATACTTTTTTTCTTTCTGAGAAATAATACAACTCTCTACCGCATATGACTTATTTTTTAATATTTTTTCTAAACGATCAAAATGAATCAATTTAAATTTATCTCTTTTATAATAAAAAAATTATTTGCTGTATAGATTTTTTATTTTAATATTTTTCAATAATTCAATGAAAATATTTTTTATTTCTATAATTACATAAAAAATATTCATTGTATCATACAAATATCTTTTGTAACAACCATATACTTTTTTATATTAATTTTTCTTTCTATACCAGTTCTAAATTATTTTTGAAAGGGAAATCAAAAAATTTTTTAAAAATAAATCTTTTAAAAGACCTGAAAAAATTTAATATTTACAATACTTCTTTTTTTGAAAAAAATTTTAACACATTTCCCTACCAAAATTATTTCCAAAAAAATCTGAAGAAAGCACTGTAAATTTCTTTGTTTTAGCTCAATATTATAGAAATGTGGCAACAATGATGCAAGATCTCTTATTGCCATGAAACAATTCATCTAAGTAAAAAGCAACAAGTTATTTCTGATTATATATTAAAATATGCTTATAATGTGATTTATCTTTCTATGAGTCAAATAACAAATAATATTGTTATGGCAGTCAATATCTTTTGTAAAAAATAGACTATAACAGCTATCAAAATTTAAAAATTCCATTAATCTGCGGCACTCTAAAATAAATTTACACCTTATAAGTCAATATTTGCAATGACAATTTATATGAAAATATTTCTCACAACAATGAAATCTATCAATACTGTCTTTAAATTCATCAAAAAAAAGAATTTTCAAAAGTCATACAATATCGGAGCCATCTAAAACAGTTGCTTTTTTGGGTTATAGTTCTTCTAACATTGCAGAATTAGATGCTTATCAAAAATTTATCTAGTACACTTTCGCTTCTATATATTTTCATACCTTTTTACTTACATAATTCTTTCAATATTTTTACTGCTTGTATTTTCTTGTATTTTGAAGCAAATACGATGTGATATTTGCAATTTTAACTTGTATATAATAAATTTACGTCATGAAAACTCATTTTTAATATTCCTCCTTCGATTTGTTGCAGTAGACAGACTATAACTTTATGATACTTGAAAGAAGTTTCTATTTTCTCTTCAACGCCAAAAGACTCTATAAAACCTCGCAACCATTACATAGTTTTCTACATGCAAAAAACCTCTATCCACCTATAGGTAGTTTTTCCTATGCAGGCATAGTTCTCCGTTACCCGCTTACACGTAACCACATAACCTGTTCCTATGTTACCTTTTAAAAGGATTTTCCAACTTCAGTGTCAGCTGTTGTCTTGATTGTGTATATATTATCTGTATTTTTTGCTGCTGTATCATAGCCTTTACACCAAAATTCCTATATTCGTATTTCAACTCACATTCCTATAATCTTCTACTGCTTTTCCTCATAAAGCTTGATACACTTATGTTAGTAGGTATCTCTATTAGCATATGTATTTGAATCTGGACACACTTCTGCCTTTTGTATATTCATTTTCTTCCACTGAATATTTCCCTATTGCTTTCATAAAACATTTTTTTATTATATTTGGAAACAATTACTATGTGATATTTTTAATTTTATTTTGTATGCCATAAACTACATCTATCTATAATATCATATATAACTTTTCACTCTTTTTTGCAGTGGACATACCGCAATTTTTTGTAAAAGATTTTTTTACTTCTACCTCAATATCGGAAGGTTTTTTGAACCATTCTTCTATATACAAAAAAGACAGTTGCTTAAAGCAGCTGTCTATCATTGTATTATAGAAAATAGATATATCACTTTCTTTCAATTATACAATTTATTGATTTACTGATGATTTCGTTTATGCTTTTTCCTTCACTATTTTCTGATATTGTTCTTTTGTAATTTTTCCCAAAGATACATATCTTATTAGCTGGTCTTTTGTGACAAATTTTTTTTCATATCTTTGTTTTAATATTTCATACATTATTATTTTGCATCTCCTTTATGCTTTTTTCCAATTCTTCTGTTTTTTGTGACAATACTTGTCTTTGTGCCTTTTCTTCATAT
Organism: Candidatus Coprocola pullicola; assembly: GCA_018715395.1. Lineage (GTDB taxonomy): Bacteria > Bacillota > Clostridia > Lachnospirales > Anaerotignaceae > Coprocola > Coprocola pullicola. Next base: position 17,892 of record DVLQ01000006.1, read on the forward strand.
GCCAATAATTCCAGTTCTGTCATTGCCTGCATCATCATTTGCATATCTGTTTGTTGACTTTGTATTATAGTATTGCTTTGTTTCCATTGTTTTGTCCAACATTTTTTTTCTTTGTCATATTTTCTTTTTAAATAATTTTCATTCATTTCCGGAATCATAATTAATGCTTCATCTGTCATATTTTCTCCCAAATCAGATATTGCAATACAATATCCTTTTTCGTCTATCTGTGCATAGTACATATTTATCTTCTCCTTTAATAAAATTCCACAACTTGATAACCTATTTTTATATCTCTTATGATACTTCTAGCTTTTCCTGTTACATAAGTAAAACTTGTGGCTTCCAAAGAAGAAACATACCCTCTACTGGCAGAAGGACTTCCTGCATAGCCTGCACTGTTACCTCCGGTTATGATCACAAATGTCTTTGATGGATTTACAGTGGCAATTTTTATTGTAATAGGCGTTTCTACCTCTGGTTCAACAGGATCTTCTACAAAAGTGCCTCTTTGTACGCTTTTTATACCAATTTGTGTAGATGTAACCTTATCCAGCAATGCATTTAACTTTGCCATGACGCTGCCTGTTGTTGAAGTACTTCCTCTATCTGTTGTTTTGCCAATCAAGTTGCTAATATTTCCTACTGTATTATCCAATGTAGTCGCCCTTTTTTCTAATTCTGATAACGTATCGTCTATAATATCCATATTTCCGTTGATATGTCCTACATCATAAAAATCTTTGTCATCAGGTTTTACTAAACGGTATTTCTTTGTATAAGTTGCATATTCCGGTTGTTGTGTCATCATTTTTCCTCCTTTTCATATTCTCTCAGCCAAGATTATCTTTATCATAAAAAAGAAAAAGTATCAAAACATCTCAATGTTGCAAAAATATCAAAACTACTAGTAAACTAGTAATTTGAACAACCCCTAGAAGAGGTATTGCGTGCTGATTTCCTAAAAGGAAATATCGAGGATTTGGCGTCGCATTACAATTACAGACAGCCACAAAAAGTGGCTGTCTATTTTCCTCTGCTACCCGTAAACAGGCTGTGTACTCTTTTCATGATATTTGATCTGCCATATCATCTTCTTCTCACTGATTTTTTATATATTTATCACCTTTTCCGCCCTACTGTATCAACAAAATATCCTCTTGCTCCCAAATTTTTTCTTCTATATTTCTATTTTAAATTTGCATGCCTATCAAATATCATCAAGTGCACCTTATCCTACAAACTGTGCTACACTCAGATATGGTAGTATACTAACTAATATATGGATATGATTCGGATATGCTTGTACTTCAATGATTTCAACCTTTTTTCTTCACATAATTTTATAATGATT
>DVLQ01000054.1 GCA_018715395.1 Candidatus Coprocola pullicola
CTCCTTTTCACTTTATTTCTTGCAGTTGGCAGACCGCAATTGTATTATAGTGAAAAGGAGTTTTTACTTCAACGCCAGAAGGCTTTTTTGAACCACGCGTCTAACGCGTGGTTTTCTCTATACAACAAAAAAGAGTATCTAAAATCTAGATACTCTTTTTATTTTTATAATAATCCGTGCACCTATCTTCGATATTGTCTTCCACACGTTACCTTTGTTGTCAGCTCCAATCAAGCTACCCTGCGGCACACAAAAGGGCTTACTTAGTGCTGCTGTCTTCCGACCCTGACACGGTTCATAAGTTTCTGTTGCACAAGACTCAACCTTCAACACCAACGCAAAAGGGCAGACTATACAAAACAAATACCTCAAATAGGCATCGTTCCCACTATAGCGGATTGTGGGTTACAAGACACCGCTAACGCCCCAACTAGCACGGAAATTTGACTTTATTTATCCATTGCTGTACAATGTCGGTTATTAGTATACATGATATCATACATTTTTGTCAATGGCTATTTATTGTAAAAAAATATTATTTACTTTGATTCCAAATTGATCTATCTCATATTCTTTTTGGTTGGAAATAGCAGTATATTCTACACTATCTTTCACCGGTTTTTGCAAAATTCCCTTTACTGATTGTTGTGTCATAATTTCTATTTTTTGTTCTATTCTTTTTTTGTTGTATTCAGACTTTTATTTTTGCTACATAGATTTCTTATAATTGTATTGACAACATTTTTCCGGCATTTTTTTCTAAATTCAGTATAAAATTTATTGTATCAACATTTTCTTTTTTTGACCTCTTATAAAAAATAAAATCTATATTATTGTTCTTCACTTTTTTTATAAAAGAAGAAGTTTTTAAAAAGGATATGTCACCCATTATATCTGTAAAATATTTATTTTCCATCAAAACAGAATCTATTGCTTTTCTTCATCTAGTTCTACATTTTCATATTCCATAAAAAATGCTTCATCGATTCTTTTGCAAACTCCATATTCTTGTCCATTACTTTATGTTATATTTCTAAATTATCTGCTCTAGCTCTAACAAGTTCCCAAAACAATAATATTTTTGTTTTTTATCATCGAAAAAGTATTCAACTTTTCTATATCTACTGCTTTTCATACAGACTGCAAACCTTGTTGTACTGCTTTTTGCTCTTGTGTTTGTGCTAAGCAAGCCATCGTAATAGAGCTATCCTGTTTCCGTTTACAGCCTACTATTCATAAAATAACCCGAAACAATACAATCATTTCTCTATTTTTTGATACATTAAAATTCTTCACAATATTACTTTTGGTTTCCTATTTCTTTTTTATTCTTTCTAAAATTTTGAAAAAAAGCTTTCATCAATTCAGCACATTCTTGTTGCAATATACCTTCCTCTATTTCCACTTGATGATTAAAACCGGGTTGTTGCAACAAATTTAAAATAGAGCCTGCACAACCAGCCTTTACATTTCTGGCGCCAAACACTACTTTTGGTATCCTTGCTTGTACAATGGCTCCGGCACACATAGGACAAGGTTCTATTGTGACATAAAGTATACAATCCTCCAAACGCCAATCTCCCACAATACTTGCACTAACGTCAATGACGTCAATTTCTGCATGACGCAATGGATTTTTTTTACTATTTCGTAAATTATGACCTCTGGCAATGATTTTGCCATCTCTTACCATTACAGCGCCAATAGGAACTTCTCCCAATGCAAAGGCTTTTTTGGCTTCTGAAAGCGCTTGTGTCATGTAATACTGTTGCTTTGTCATATTTTTCCTCCATCATTGACTAAAATATACCATTGTATTTAATTGTTCCATATTATCTGTACCAACATATTCATCAAAACCATCTTTATCCAAATCCATAGCATAGATTCTTTGCCCATAAACAATATCTTTATTTTTCGTAACAAGTCCTTTTGGCGTCAAAATATAACGCATTGCCGTACCCGTGGTATCACAAACATAAACTTCTTTTATACCGTCTCGATTCAAATCTCCACTGTAAATTCCACCCTCTATGCTTTTAATTGCCAAATGGGTACTCCATAATTTTACAAATCCTGTTTCTTGTTTTTGATATAAATACAAATCAAATCCATCTGTAAACAAATATTCCAGTGTACCATCATTATCTAAGTCTGTAATGTGTATATAACCGGCTCCATGTTCTAAATAATTTTGGCTGACTCTTGTCCAGCCATTTTCTCCTTTTTCATAACATTCCAGTGTTTTTTGAGTCATTAAAAGAAGCTGTGCACCGTCAAATGCTACACAAGTATAATTTCCATTGGGTAATTCTATACTTTCTCCTGTATTAGAAAAATACTCATTTAAAAAAAATACTTCTTCCGACAAAGTATATGTTGTTTCCCCTTCTCCTGTTCCTTCTGTCACAGTACGACTAGCAAGCACTGCCATTCCGCTGCCGTCTTCCAAAAAAGCCGCGCTGGTTGCCACAAGACCGTTTTGTAAATACAAATTACGGTATATTGCAAAAGAACGATTATAACGGTAAATAGAAAGCCTTCCCTCTTCTGAGATAGCCGCCGCCAACAAATTTCCCTGTCTGTCTTCTCCTATGTCACAAAATCCTTCTAAAGGAAATGTACTCTTTTTTCCTGTAAAGGAAGCAAAAGGCGTATCTGTTTCATACTTGGTAAATTTTCCTTCTGTCAAAAATATATTTCTATCATTCAAACCATAGACACCATTTTGATAATCTCCCATATAGTAGGCTCCTATTAACTTATCTTTTACAAAATAACAATATAAAAGTCCGGCAGTTTCTCCATTATAATAAAGTAATGTAGCAGTAGCTACAGTGGCTTCTTTTCCTTCGTAAGGCTCCATATTTAAGCCTACTTGTGAAGATGCTTCAAACATATTTTTATTTTTCTCTGTATTTGTTGGCACATTTCCCTTCAAAAAAGTAATAGAACTGCTATCGTATCTCCAGTATGCATCATATAATAATGTTCCGATTTTTTCTTCATAGTCCTCTCTTTTTTCCTCTGTGATAGAAAAAGCCTCCACCTCTTCTTCAGAACCATTGCTACACCCTGTTAAGCAGACAAGCATCAAACACAAACATAGACAAAACCATCGCTGTACCATCTTTTTTGTCACATCCTTTTTACTGCTTTCAAAAATAGAAAATATTTCTTTGCTGTTTTCAATTATAGCCTATTTGTTCCCCAATTTCAAATAACAATTTATCCAATCCGTGCTTTCGACAAAAAAAGATATAAATTCGTTTTTCTGTTTATTACAATCTTGGAGAGTGTTTTATTTGAATTCTTTTTTAATATGTTATGCAACCACTCTCCCATTAAAATTTTATAAACTCTCTAAAATCCATTCTTATTTTATTATTTTTTTAAAATCTCGTTTTTCAGCAATTGTTCCATTTCATTATAGCTGATAACTTGGTTTATTTTTCCTCTCAATTCAGCCGCTCCTTTTATCCCCTTCATATACCAAGAGATATGTTTTCTCATTTCTCTTATGCCAATATACTCTCCCTTGTAATCAATGAGCATACGAGCATGGCAAAGTGCCTTTTCTACTTTTTGTTCTGCTGTTGGTTCTGGCAGTTGTTCTCCTGTATTCAAATAATGCAATATTCTTTTAAAAATCCAGGGATTTCCTTGCGCCGCTCTACCTATCATAATAGCGTCGCAGTTTGTATACTCCAGCAACGCTTTTGCATCTTGTGGCGTAAACACATCTCCATTTCCTATCACAGGAATAGACACAGCGTCTTTGACTGCTTTAATGCTGTCCCAATCTGCTTTTCCGCTATAGTATTGTTCTCTTGTTCTGCCATGAACAGCAATTGCAGCCGCTCCATTTTCTTGTGCAACTTTTGCAATCTCTACCGCATTAATATGATTATCGTCAAACCCTTTTCTGATTTTAACGGTTACAGGCTTTTTTTGTGCCGTTACCATTGCTTTTATAATTTGACCTACTAAAGAAGGATTTTTTGTCAAAGCGCTTCCCTCTCCATTTTTTACAATTTTTGGAGCAGGACAGCCCATATTGACGTCTAATATATCAATGGGATAGTTTTCTATTTTTTTTGCCATAGCCGCCATAATAGCAGGGTCTGAACCAAATAACTGCACTGCCGTCGGTTTTTCTCTTTGCTCTATTGTCAAAAGTTTTGTTGTATTTTCATTACCGTAGAATATTCCTTTTGCACTGACCATTTCAGAATATACCAAGCCGCATCCCATTTCTTTACAAAGAATACGAAAAGGCAGGTCTGTTACGCCTGCCATTGGTGCTAAAAAAATATTATTTTCCAATACCACATTTCCTATTTTCATTTTAATACAAACTCCTCCACATTTTGAATCTTTCAAAATACTAAATTCTATAATTTATTTTTTTCATACAATATTTTTAGTCCCTTTAATGTCAACACAGGATCCAAAACATCAAATATACTTCTATCTGAATCAATCACTTTTGCCAATCCCCCTGTTGCAATCACTTTCATATGAGGCAATTCTAATTCTTTTTTCAATTCTTTTATAATGTGTATGGTTTGTCCAATATGTCCTAATACAATTCCTGCTTGTATACTTCCTATTGTATTTTTTATGATGATAGATTTTGGTTTTTTGATTTCAATTTTGGGAAGCTGCGCAGCTCTTTGGTAAAGCGCGTCTGCACAAATAGAAATGCCCGGCGCAATCAATCCTGTGATAAACTCTCCTTTTTCATTGATAACATCAAATGTATCTGCTGTGCCATAATCTATGACAATAGCCGGTCCGCCATAAATCTCTTTTGCCGCTACAAGGTTTACAATTCTATCGGCTCCCACTTCTTTTGGATTATCCCTTTTAATCACAATCCCTGTTTTCATGCCGGCGCCAACCACCATAGGCTCTATATGAAAATATTTTCGAATACCATGGGTGAGAGAATACATAATATCCGGTACAACAGAAGAAATAATCGCTGCATCAATACAGCTTGCTTTTACATCAGAAGCATCAAAAAGAGAATGAATAAAAATACCTGTTTCATCTGCCGTTCTTTTTGCACCTGTCGCCATTCTCCAGCATTTTATCATCTTGTCCCCTTTATATACGCCAAGAACAATATTTGTATTGCCAACATCTACTACTAAGAGCATTGCAGTTCCTCCTACTTTCCACTTTTATTTTTTTCATATAATATTCGTAACCCCTTTAATGTTAGCACTGGGTCTATGATATCAAATATTTCTCCTTTTTCATCAATAATTCTAGCCATACCTCCTGTTGCAATTACTTTTATATTTTTATATTGCAGTTTCTTTTTTAATTGCTGAAGTATATAAATAGTTTCTCCAATATGCCCTATTACAATGCCCGCCTGTATACTGCTTACTGTATTTTTTGCTATAATAGATTTAGGCTTTTTGATTTCAATTTTAGGAAGCTGAGCGGCCTTTTGGTACAAAGCATCTGCACATACTTGCAATCCTGGCGCTGTAATACCGGTAACAAATTCTCCCTTTTCTCCCACAACATCAAATACAGTTGCCGTACTATAATCTACTACAATGGCGGGTCCGCCATAAATCTCTTTTGTCGCCACAAGATTTACAATTCTATCGGCTCCCATTTCCTTTGGGTTTTCCATTTTTAAGTTGATGCCTGTTTTCATACCAACGCCAACAATCATCGGTTCTATATGCAAATGCTTTCTAATACCATTTGTTAAAGAATACATAATATTAGGCACAACAGAAGAAATAATCACACTTTCTACTTTTTTTATGTCCATATGGGAATAAGAAAACAAAGAACAAATCAAAAGTCCTGTTTCATCTGCTGTTCGATTACTTAGTGTAGTAATTCTCCAGTTTCCCACCAGCGTTTCTTCTTCATAAGCACCCAGTACAATATTTGTATTGCCAACATCTATGACTAAAATCATACCATTTCTCTCCTCATATGAAAAAGGATACGGGAACAATCCCGTACCCTAAAATTTACTTTCTTATTAAGCAGTTGTACTTCGATATACAGCCTTTTTTAAAGCTAAAACAACGGTGGTGCAAATCACTGCCGCCGCCAGCATCTCTACAATGCCGTATGTTGTAATAATTCCCCAAATCACCGGTCCTGCCGCTGTTCCCAATTTTTGTGTCATATCGCTTAAATAAAGAACATAAATCATACCCATCGCACCTAACGTATTGGTCAAAGAGCCTAATGCCGACGCCAAAACAGCGCAAAGAGTACCATTTTTTATCACATTCAGAAATCCTTTATAGCTATATCCGGCTACAATGCCAATGAGAACCCTTGGCAATATGGATACAAGTGGATTAATAAAGTAAGGGTCCAATATACCTGCCGGTTGTGTCAAAGCCTTAATCAAAGATACAATACCAAATGCCGCTCCTATAATTGCTCCTACAATAGGTCCTTCCAACAAAGCAATGATAATGGTTGGAATATGAGTAATGGTGGCGCTGACAGGCTGTAATGGTATGATTCCCAGAGGCGTATAAGCCAATATCATCGTAATTGCAATCATCATACCTGTAACAGTTAATTTTCGTGTAGACGTCTTCTTCTTTGAACTCATAGCAGAGTCCCCCTTTCATTCTCATTCTTTTTTCAGATACAAGATGACACTTATTTTTTTGTATGTACAAAAAAAATTCAGAACTTCGGCGAAAATTATTTTCTACCGTATTCTTTTTTTGCAATACAAGATTATTATAACAGCAAATTTACTAATTACAACATTTTTTTCACAAATTTGTTATTTTATTAACCACATAAAATTTCTTCAAAAAATTAAGTTTTTTTAATTTATTTTAATAGTATTAATAAGAATGTATATTACTATTTTTATGCTATAATATTTACCTTTTTGTAATAATCATTCGACTTATTTTTAAGTTTCGTTCTGTAATTGTTGTTTTATTTTTTTTCCCTCTTCAGTACAAAAAAATACATACCATAATTTTAATGCTTTCAACAATTCCTTTTTTTCTGTTTGTATCTTTTTTACCTCCAAATCTGCGCCGATTTCATCAAAATCAAAATCATTTTCCGGTTTTACAATTTCAAAATAAATCGTACCGTCTTCTTCAAATCCCATTAAAAAGGTACAGCAAAACTTTTGTGCTGTTAACACACAAAGTATTTTAATTTCTTTTTGTATCCCTTCGGGAAGAGATATAAAAGCAGGCTCCATAAAATATTTTTGTTTTTCATAGCTTGCTACAGCCAACACTTTTTTGGTCATGTATTTTTCTCCTTTTTACAAATTTAATTCTGTTACATTAAAAAAATAATATAGATGGTAATTCCTGATTGAAAGTACAATAAAAGGAACTAAAACGCTGTTTCTCCCAAAAAGGAACTATTATTATTCATAAATATAATCACTGCTTTTAAAGATTTTGCTATTTCCTGTTGTCATTACTTTTCTTATTCTTTTTGGTATTATGGAAAAGATAAATACGGACGTCAAAAATATATTTGTCGCAAATGTTACTATTCGTTTGTTTGAAAGCTTATTAAAATAAAAACTTCTGACAAAGTCTGTCCCAAATGCTCCACTTGCCACAGAAATACTTTTGCTTGGCACAAATACGACTCTTCTATTCATTTTAAGCGTCATTTTATTTTGTTGCAAATATCATCATCCATTTGATTGAAAGCCTAATAAATTAAAAACTTCTAGGCTGTCCCAAATGCCTATTTGTGAAAGAAATACTCTTG
>DVLQ01000055.1 GCA_018715395.1 Candidatus Coprocola pullicola
TCATAGGTATCTATAATATAACGGCAGGCTTCTCCTCTATCCAAACAATAATATTGACGTTGGAAAAAATCTTTTACTTGCAATGCTGTTTTTTTTGAGGGTTGTTTTATATTTTCTTCTATAAAAACAACTTTTTCTTCTGAAGAAGAGTACATATTCAAATTACTTCTCATCTGGGTGGAAGAAACCGGCTGTGTTACCATGGTTACAGATAAAAGTAAGGACGGAATCATTGTTGTCAATGAAAATCCCATAAAATCACTCCTTTACATAATCGAACATTGTTTCTCTGCAATCAGTATACATTTTTCGACATAAAAACTCAATGAAAAATATCTTAAAATTATTGAAAAATGTTATAAACAAGTTACTTTTTTTAGGCTTTGGCATAGTATAGAAAAAAGAGTTCTTAAAGGGGTAAAAAATATGCCAAGAATTTATTTGAGTCCTTCTTTGCAAGAATATAATCTTTTTGTAAATGGCGGTACTGAAGAAGAATATATGAACTTGATTGCAGACGCTATGGAACCATATCTTATTGCTAGCGGCATTGAGTTTACAAGAAATGACCCTGGTCAAACATTAACAGAAGTGATTAACGAATCCAATGCCGGAGGATATGATTTGCATTTGGCATTGCATTCTAATGCTGCTCCTCCTTCTTTGGCAGGACAACTAAGAGGAACCGACGTATATTATTGGTATGACAGCAAATGGGGAAAAGCGGCGGCAGATATTATAGCAGAGAATTTTAAAGAAATTTATCCTGACAGCAATAGGGTAAGAGCAGTACCCACTTCTACACTGAGAGAACTTAGAAGAACATATGCCCCGTCTGTTCTGGTAGAAGTTGCTTATCATGATAATCCGGATGATGCACAGTGGATTAAAGAAAATATAGACCAAATCGCAAGAAATTTAGTACTTTCTTTAACAGAGTATTTTGGCATTCCTTTTGTAGAGCCAGAAGATTAAAATTAGCCTTCAAGCAGTATGCCTTTGCTGTTTGAAGGTTATTTTTTTCATAAAAAAATTTAAAAAAAAGAAGGATATTTATAATATCTGTCGAATTAGTATAATAATATCTCCATTAAATGTTTAAAATAATGAGATATTACAACTAAAATATTGGGCGATATGCCTGCTGATAAAACAACAAGAGGAGGTTAGTAGTATGAAAAATTATGCTGCAAATGAAGTGCGAGATATTGTTATATTGGGTCATAGCGGTTGTGGTAAGACCACATTGTCTGAAGCATTGTTATATTATTCCGGAGCAACAAAACGCTTTGGCAAGGTATCTGAAGGAAATACCGTAAGCGACTATGACCCTGAAGAAATCCGCAGACAGGTTTCTATCAGCACATCTGTGTTGCCTGTTGAATGGAAAGATACAAAAATCAATTTTTTAGATACGCCGGGATATTTTGATTTTGTTGGAGAAGTAAAGCTGGCAATGAGTGTTGCAGATACTGCTTTGATTGTTGTTTCAGCAAAATCAGGCTTAGAGGTAGGGACTGAAAAGGCATGGGAATATGCAGAGGAAATTGGTATTCCAAAAATGATTTTTATCAATCAAATGGATGATGAAAGCGCTGATTTTCAAAATACTATCAATCAATTAAGAGAAAAATACGGAAAAATTGTCGCTCCTTTGCAAGTTCCTTTTAGAGATAGCAATGGCGTATTAGGTTTTATCAACGTACTAAAAAGAGATGCCAGAATGCTGGATAAAGACGGAAAATTGGCAAAGTGTGAAATTCCTGAAGATAAAAAAGAAGAAGTAGAAACACTTCGTGCATGGGTTGTTGAAGTAGCGGCAGAAAGTGATGATGATCTTCTTGAAAAATATTTTAATGATGAAGAATTAACATTAGAAGAAATTTATTTGGGATTGAAAAAAGGTATTCGCAATCATTCCATTGCACCTGTTATATTTGGCTCCGCTACAATGGGATATGGTGTTAGACTTTTGATGAGTACGATTGTAAAATTTATGCCTCCTTCTATAGAATGCCGTCCATCTTTCTTGTGCAAAGACTTACGCAATGAAGGTGAAGGTATGAAACGCTATAATTCTGAAAAAGACCATTTGGCTTGCTTCGTATTTAAGACAATATCTGACCCTTATGTTGGTCGTTTAAATATATTCCGCGTACTTTCCGGTGTTATCAATACAACAAAAACAGTGTATAATCCTGAAAAAGATACATATGAAAAAGTAGCACATCTTTATGTTGTAAGAGGAAAAGAGCAAATTGAAGTAGATGAACTGCAGGCAGGAGATATTGGCGCTTTAGCAAAGCTTTCCAATACTTCTACACAAGATACCCTTTGCTCAAAATATTTCCCTGTAGAACTTCCAAAAATTGATTTGCCAAAGCCCGGTCTTTCTATGTGTATTACACCAAAGGGCAAAGGCGATGAAGATAAAATTTCTGCGGCATTGACAAAAATATTAGAAGAAGATCCAACGCTCCGTTTGGAAATCAATAAAGAAACAAAACAAACCATAATTTACGGACAAGGTGAACAGCAGCTTGAAGTGGTTGTAAATAAATTAAAAACAAAATATAAAATTGATGTAGAATTGACAGACCCTATTATCCCTTATAGAGAAACCATCAAATCTAAAGTAAAAGTACAAGGTAAATATAAAAAACAATCCGGAGGGCATGGTCAGTATGGTGATGTTTGGATAGAATTTGAACCTTCCGGCGACCAATCACAGCCTTATGTTTTTGAAGAAAAAATATTTGGAGGGTCTGTACCAAAACAATATTTCCCTGCGGTAGAAAAAGGATTGCAAGAATGTGTAAACAATGGCGTATTGGCCGGCTATCCTGTTGTTGGATTAAAAGCAACATTAGTAGACGGTTCTTATCATCCTGTAGATTCTTCTGAAATGGCATTTAAAATGGCTACTGCCGTTGCATTTAAAGAGGGTCTTCCACAAGCAAAACCAACTATATTGGAACCTATTGCTCATGTAGAAATTACAATACCTGAAAAATATATGGGTGATATTATGGGTGATATTAATAAAAGAAGAGGTCGTATTCTTAGTATGAATCCGGAAAATGAAAAGAAAGTCATCGTTGCTGAAGTACCTCTTGCTGAACTTCATAAATATGCTACTGACTTACGTTCTATGACACAAGGCAGAGGTTCTTTTGAATACTATTTTGAACGCTATGAAGAAGCACCTATGGAAATGCAGAAAAAAATTATAGAAAAAAAGGCTCGTGAAAAATAATATAATATAACAAAAAGCTGATTTTTAGTATTTTTTCTAAAAATCAGCTTTTTTTACAATAACTATGTTATACTAATAAAAAATGAAATTTTACTTTAGGAGGTTATCATATGTTAGATATAGCAATCATAGGAAGTGGACCAGCAGCTTTATCTGCTGCGTTAAACTGTATTCAAAGGAATAAAACTGTAAAAGTATTTGGAAGGAGTCTTGACAGTTCATTGCTTTTTACGGCAGAAAAAGTAGATAATTATTTGGGTATGCCCGATATGAACGGAGAAGAAATGTTGAATCAATTTTATCAGCATGCTGTCAAATTGGGAGTACCTTTTCAAGAATGCCGAATCACCCAAATACTTGCTATGGGCGATCATTATGTACTCAATGCCGAAAATGAATTTATTGAAACAAAAGCAATTATATTGGCAAGCGGAATCATCAAAAGCAAAGCATTTCCGGGAGAAATGGAATATTTAGGAAAAGGAGTGAGCTATTGCGCTACCTGTGACGGTATGCTATACAAAAATAAAACTGTTGTATTGGTGTCTGAAAACAGTGAGGGAGAAGCAGATGTAAATTTTTTAAGCGATATTTGTAAAAAAGTGATTTATGTTCCTTTATATCATCCTGTTTATTATGTTAAAGACAATGTAGAAATCAAAGAAGGAAAAGTAGAAGAAATTGTTGGAGATGTACGTGTAAAAGGTATTATTATCAATGGAGAAAAAATAGAGTGCGACGGTGTATTTCTTATCAAAAATACAGTGCCTCCCGAAAGCCTTCTCTTTGGCTTAGAAACAGAAGGAAACAGTATTAAAGTAAATAGAAATATGGAAACTAACTTAAAAAATGTTTATGCAGCAGGGGATTGTACAGGGGCTCCCTATCAAATTGCAAAGGCAGTGGGAGAGGGATTGGTTGCAGCTCTTTCTGCCGCAACTGCTTTGGATAAAGAAAAAAAGAATCCATGAATCAAAAATATTTTTTGTTTCTTTTAAAGCTACAAAAAATGATTTGTTCATAACTAATTGTAGTCAACACAGATAAGGAGTACAGCCATGAAAAAGAGAACTATATTAGCTGTTGATGATGAAATCCATATATTGGAACTTTTAAAATATAATTTGGAGGCGAATGGTTATTATGTGAAAACAGTAGAAACAGGGGAACAAGCTCTTGAAATATTAAAGAACGAAAAAATAGATGCCGTTTTATTAGATTTGATGTTGCCTCAAATAGACGGTTTAGAAGTATTGCGACAAATTCGTACAACAGAAAAAATCAAAAAAATGCCTGTTATTATGCTGACAGCTAAGGGAGATGAATTTGACAGGGTTTTGGGACTTGAAATGGGTGCGGATGATTATATTTCAAAACCTTTCAGCATTAGAGAATTGCAAGCAAGAGTGAAGGCGTTGCTTCGCCGTGTGGAAGAAGATAAAAAAGAAGAACCACAAGAAGATAAAAAAGTAATTTCTACACATGGTCTTGTCATTGGTTTAGAAACAAGAAGTGTTTCAAAAAATGGTGTTCCTATTGAAATGTCATTAAAAGAATTTGAACTTTTAAAATTATTAGCAGAAAATCCCGGTCGAGTTTATTCAAGAGATGTGCTTTTAGAAAAAATTTGGAGCTATGAATATATTGGTGAAACAAGAACAGTAGATGTGCATATTCGTCATATCAGAAAAAAAATAGAAGAAGATGATAGCAATCCGATGTTTATCAAAACAGTTCGTGGCTTTGGATATAAATTTAGAGAGGATTAAGTATGCAAAAGAAATTGTTTTTGTCATATGTAGCAATGATATTATTTATTGCATTTTTAATTGGTTTTTATTCTATTAAAATGAATCAAAACTATTATACACAACAATATAAAACACATCTTTTAAAAGAAGGATATATCGCTGCCAAAAACTTAAAAGACACTTATGATAAAGAAAATTTTTTAGGACTAGATGCTTTTGGAAAAGAATTGTCAAAATACCTTGAATTGAGAGTAACCATCATTGACGCCTCCGGAAATGTATTAAGTGATTCTGAGGGAAAGGCTTATGGAGTCAATCATAAAAATAGAGAGGAAGTACAAGCAGCGCTGGAAGGAAAAAGTATTGTTGTCAACCGAAAAAGCGAAACTACAGGAGTAGAATATATGTATACAGCTATTCCTGTTACATTAGATACAAAAACCATTTTATTGCGTTTTTCTGTTCCAATGACACAATTAGACGGTATTCGTAAAGAAATGGTGATTTATGTGTCATTTAGTACAATTATCAGTATTATTGTAGCTTTTTTCTGTGCTTATTATTTATCAAAAAAAATCTCAGAACCCTTAGATGATTTAACAAATGCTGCTGTGGAAGTATCCCAAGGCAAGTATGATAAAAAAATACCGGTGGCTACCAATGACCAAATTGGTTCTTTGACAAAAACATTTAACAAAATGAGTGTAAAATTAAATACAACAATTCATGCATTAGAAACAGAAAATAAAAAAATGGAAGCTATTGTTAATAGCATGATAAACGGTGTGGTAGCCATAGATAAAAAAAATAAAATTTTGATGATGAATGACCAATGTTACAAACTGTTTGATATCAAGTTTCATTATTGTACTGGATTAGATTTTTATGATATTTTTAGAAATGAAGATATTTATGCGCTTTTGGAAACATCTATTGCAGAAAAAAGAAATGTAGTTGATATTGTAACATTAAAATCTCATTTTAACGGTGATAAAATACTTCGTGTTTATGTTACACAAATTTCTTGTTCCAATGAAAAAAATGATAGCCTTGGTACATTATTGGTTTTTCAAGATGTGACACAAATCAAAAAACTAGAAAAAATGAGAAGTGATTTTATATCAAATGTAACACATGAATTAAAAACACCTCTTACTTCCATTATGGGTTTTACAGACACATTACGCTCCGGAGCTATCCATGACTCTGACGCTGCCGAACATTTTCTTGAAATTATTGATATTGAAACCCATAGGCTTTATCGTTTAATACAAGATATATTATCTCTTTCAGAGATTGAAACAAGAAAAGAAGATACCAATAGACAATACGAATCTATCGAAAACATATTGCAATATGTAGAAGGGCTTTTGCGTCCTCAAGCAGAAGAAAAGGGATTGCAATTAAATATGAACATAGAACCAATTCCACCATATTTTTGTAATCGTGATAAAATTTCTCAAATGTTTATCAATTTAATTGAAAATGCGATTAAATATACAGAAAAGGGGAGTATTACTGTTTCTTGTAAAAATCAAGGAGATTGCTTTTTATTTCAGGTAAAGGATACAGGAATCGGCATTCCGCAAGAAAGTATAGAACGTATTTTTGAACGATTTTATCGAGTGGACAAAGGACGTTCCAGAAAAGCAGGCGGAACAGGATTAGGGCTTTCCATCGTAAAACATATTATGCTATTATATGGCGGAAAAGTATCCGTTGAAAGCAAAGAAGGAGAAGGTACAACATTTACCATAACAATGCCATACGAAACATAAAATAAAAAGAATAGTTCTATCATTTTGAGAAACACTATTTTTAACAGTAAAATACTGTTAGAAAGGTGTGGCTATATTATGAAAGCAAGAGCAAAATTTTATGTATGTGAAAAGTGTCATAATGTTATGGAATTAGTATTAGATGGTAATGGCAGAAAAATCACCTGCTGTAGCCAAGATATGAAGGAATTGGAAGCAAATACATCAGAAGGCGCTTTGGAAAAACATATTCCTGATGTAACAGTAGAAGGAGATAAGGTAACAGTATTGGTAGGAAATGGAGAGCACCCTATTGAAAAAGACCATAGCATTATGTGGGTTGCATTAGAAACTACAGAAGGACTGCAAAAAAAATATATTCATCAAGAATATGTCAGTACGTCTGATAAGCCAAGGGGAATTTTTGTCACTGTAGACGATGAACCGGTTGCAGCATATTCTTACTGTAATCAGCACGGCTTGTGGCGAAAAG
>DVLQ01000056.1 GCA_018715395.1 Candidatus Coprocola pullicola
AACCCTACCACAGAATATATAAACATGCTTGTTACAGCAAATATCATGGCATATAATATGCCTCCTGTTTTTAATACAGCATTGCTTTTTTCCAAAAGCAATGCTGTTCCTTGCTCTATTGTATTACCAAACAATGCCAATATCAAAAAACCCATCATAATTTGTACTCCTCCTATCAAAAAGAAAAGTACTCTCATAGGAATATTTTGTAAAAAAACAGCTATTTCGTTCAATCCAAAATAGGTCACAATTTCTTTTGACAAAGTCACAAAACTATCAAAAAATTTTATCAGCCCCGGAGGATATCTTCCAAAAAATCGTAAAAAGGCAATCCCTAGTATCACTGTTAAGTAAAGTAAAAACCAATCTACTTTTTTTATTTTTTTCATCTGTGTCGTACCTTATCCGTTTCTTTTTTTCGTTTCAAAAGCATATATTGAATGCCACAAACAATAGAAAGAAGTACTAACAAAATACCTGCGCTGTTGAGCAATATTTTATCTGTTAAAACAGCAACATTTTCTGTTATCATTTGCAAAGTTTTTCCTTGCTGTGCAATTGTTTCTTCAATAGGAGCAAGCTTTAAAAGCCATTGAGCAAAATAAGGATTTTCTGCTAATGAAGCTATAATCTGATCTCTATAAAGCACCAATATGGCTCCTGTGCCAAATAAAACTGTAAAAGTGCCCCAAATATGACCCCAAATACGGTTTTTAATATGACGTCGCTGTTTTCCTTCCTCCAATGCTTGTATTTGCATCATTACCTGTATTTCAAAATCTGCCGGCGCTTCATAAACAGGCATTTGTTCAAAAAGATCCAACATAGTGTCATAAAACTCAAAATCTCTTTTACACGCTGTACAATGCTGCATATGTTGGTTTAATTGCTCTGCCTCTTGTTTGGAAATTTCTCCGTCCATGTATTTCATAATATATTTTTCCGCATCTTGACATTTCATATCCCCTCACCTTTTCCTTTTTCTAAACTTTCTTTGAGCATTTTTCGCCCTCTGAATATTCTATTTTTTACCTTAGATAAAGGTTCTCCAATCATATCGGCAATTTCTTGATATCGCAGTCCCTGCTGATGATATAGCACAATAGGGATTTTATATAAATCCGGTAATGCATTGATAGCTTCTGAAAGTTTTTTGCTTTCTTCTTTTTGTATATATTCTTTTTCCGGGGTACGAGTATCTGGCAGTTCATAAGAAACATCATCCATACTAATAGTTTCTTGCTTTTTCTTCCTGCGATAATCAATGACATGATTTGTGCTGATGCGAATCAACCATGTAGAAAATTTATATTCCGGCTGATATTTATCTAAATTTTTATACAATTTTATGAAAATTTCCTGTGCTAGGTCATTTGCTTCTTCAGGGTCGTTTACCATACGCAATACAACAGAATACACAAGATTTTTATATCTGTTTAACAATTGTGCAAAAGCATTTTGATCTCCGGCAACAGCCTGTTTTACTAATTCATAATCTTCTACCTTTTTCAATGTGTTTTCCTCTTTCTGAAACACAGCATTGTTTTCATCGCACACTGCACTATTATAAAAAAATACGAAAAAATGCTGCTTTTGTTTCAAATACTTTATCATTACAAAGGCTCACTTTTTTCAACATTGTATCACGCTCTACCATTACCTGCAAGAAGTAAATCATTTTTATTCTGTAAAATAAATAGATATGGTTTTTCTTTCTTCTCCCAATTCCGTGTTTTCAAATATAGCCTTTGCAACATCTAAATACAATTCCGGCTCAGATAAAGAAGGACTAAAATGTGTCAGCCAAAGCCTAGCCACATTTGCTTGTTTTGCCAATCTGGCGGCTTCTGAAAAAAGCATATGTTTATTTTCAATGGCTTTTTGTTTTTTTTCCTCTTCTCCATACATTCCTTCACAAATAAATAAATCCGCTTCCTTTGCAAATGGTATGAGCCTATCCACAGGACGACTGTCTGTACAGTAAACAACAGAAATGCCTTTTCTTGGAGCTCCCATTACCATATCTGCCGTATACGTTTTTCCTTCAAATTCTGCAATGCCTTCTTTTTGCAGTTTTGACCAAATAGACTTGGGTATATTTTGTTCTTCTGCTTTTTTGGGATAAAACTTTCCCTTTCTTAACACATCAATGCGATAAGCATAGCAACGCACCATATGGTCTGCCAAAACATAAGAAATGCTAAATCCGCTTATTTGAATGGGATTTGGCGTTTCATCTTTTAATTCTATATAATTTAGTGCAAAAGGCAATTCCGGAGCAATTCTTTTTAGCCCTTCTACAACATAACTTAGTCCTGCCGGTCCTATCAGTGTCAAGGGCTCTGTGCGTCCTGCATTTCCTATTGTCAACAATATCCCCGGCAAACCGGAAATATGGTCTGCATGAAAATGAGTAAAACAAATTACGTCAATGGCTTTAAAACCCCAACCTAACAATTTCATTGTTACCTGTGTTCCTTCTCCGCAATCCACCAACAATAATCTACCATTGACTCTTACAAGCATGGCTGTCAAAAAACGGTTTGGCAGAGGCATCATACCTCCTGTTCCCAATAAACAAACATCTAACATTGTATTTCAATCTCCTTTTTCTTTTGCATGATAACAGTTTATCAACCATAGCAAAGCTTTTCATTATCATATCATAAAAATAAAAAGCAGGCTATACCATAGCCTACTAAGACTGTAAAAAATTCTTTTTATTAGCGGAAAAATTCAAAAAAACAAAAGTTACCCTAATTCAATCCCTAACCTCAATTCATTTCCACCAATCAAAAGTCTATATTTTAAGACTTTCTTGTAAGCAAAATTTGATTACCACCGAGTAAAAGTCCGTATTTCATGGCTTTCTCCAAAACAAAGCTTGTAAAAGAAATAAGGCTTTTTTCACATACTAAAGCAAGCTATAC
>DVLQ01000057.1 GCA_018715395.1 Candidatus Coprocola pullicola
CATCAAGCTGTCCCCTCGTAAAAGTGGCCTGTTTTTTGGGTTAAGGAATAGGACAACCGAGGGGCCGAGGCTCAAAAAAGCCCGGAATATCAAGGAAAATCATCGCTCAGACGATTGAAGTACGGTCTCAAAGCAGCTAGACGTGCGCCACAATTTTCAAAGAGATAATTTGGCTGTATATCAAACCCCCAAGAATACTATATTCTTGGGGGTTTTTGTATAAAGAAAATTACTCATTAGATGCATAAAAAAGCCTTCCGGCATTGAGGCAGAAGTGATATGAGTACATAGTTTATTGTATACAAAATGGAATTGTAAATAAATTACTCGAAAATATAGTAGAAAAGTGTTTTATGAAAGCAATAGAGGAAATATTGAGTAAGCGAAAAGGAATGAATATATGAAAGGTAGAAGTATGTCTAAATGATGTATATGTGTTTGTAGAGATACTGACTAAAATGAGTGTAGCAAGTTTTATGGAGTATTTGAAAGAGAAAAATAGTAGGGTGTTATAGGAACAATTTTATGAATTGAAATACAAATATGGAAACAGAGAACTTTGATGTAAAGGCTATGATACAGCAGTAAAAAATGCAGATAATATATATCAAATCAATTAAGAGAAAATCAATTAGAATAACAGCTGACACTAGAGTTGAAAAAATCTTTTAAAGGTATCAGATAATACAAGCACAGCTGGTAGACTAGGTTATGTGTTTAGGTATAAGCAAGCAATGAAGGGCTATGTTCGCATAGCAAAACTACTTGCTAGAGATTTTGTATGTAGAAAATTATGTGATAGTTGTGTGGTTTTATGAAGTATTCCGATGATGAGGAGGAAAGAGAAATTCCATTCGATTATCATAAAATTGTAGTATGCCAACTGAAAAAATAATAAAAAGAGATCCATATGTGAGGATTATGAATATATATAGTTTATTGTATACAAAATGAAACTGCAAACATTACATTGCATTTGTATCGAAATATAGAAAAAAGGTATTTTGCTGTAAAAAAGAAAAGTAGTAGAAAGAAATATTGACAAAATTGTGCCAATGGAAAGGAATAAAGATATGAAAGTAAGAAGTTTGCCTAAATTACATATATACGCAGATAGAGATACTGTTCAAATCGCATATCAAGTTCTATAGAATATTGGAAAGAAAAAGCAGTATAATAAATTGAAATACAAATGCAGAAATAAAGTGTTTTGATATCAGGGCTACTATGTTGATACAATAGGAAAGATACAGACGCAATTACAGGACATATAAAGAAAAAGCAGCTGAGAGAACAATTAACATCAAGATAAAAAAGCTCTTTGGTGATATACAGCTAGCAGACTATGTTGTGTGTTTACATATAAAAATAGAGAGCTATATCTAACCATCTGTTGAGGAGAGGGTTATTTTTTGCAGATTAAGAAATATTGTTAAAATAAGGTATTAAAGTCATTAGAAGTAATCAACAAAAAGATATTAAAACAATGAGGTATGAACAAATAGAAAAGTAGAGATATATGACCAAGAAATTAAATTTATGAGTTGGTATATAACATGATTTTATATTTAAGAAAAAGACGCCATTTTAATGATATATATTTTTTCCCAAAACTAGTTTTACAAATAATTTATAGGAAAAAATGATATTGTATTTTTTATAAGGACACATAAAAGAAAAGTAAGTTTATGTCAAAATATAAAATTGATTTTTTGAGAAAGTTAGAAAACAATTCTAATAAATTTGCCATTTTTAGGTTTGATATAGTTGAAAAGCAAAAAATAATACAAAATTTATATGAAAAAATATATTATATTTATGAATATTTATTTTATCTATGAGAAAATGACTGCATTATATAATAGATTGTATTTCATATAAGGACAAAAAAAATACTGCACGAAAAAAATATATTTTATGGATAAAATCATATTCAATTTCAGCAATATTTTTAAAAATTGTTTATTTTGTATAAATACAATGAAGTAATGATGATAAAAGAAAACGATATTGACGAAACGAAAAACTGTTTATATAATAAAAGTATAGTAATGAACAGTAAAAATATCATTATATATTTATGAATTGGAGGAATTTAAAATGTTTAAAGTAACAAATACAACAAAAGCACCTGCAGCAATCGGACCTTATTCTCAAGCTATTGCATATAATGGCTTTTTATTTGCATCAGGACAAGTTCCCATTGATCCAGCAGTAGGAGATGTAACAGCAAAGGGTATTGTAGAACAGGCAGAACAAGTGATGAAAAATATTTCAGCCATATTGGAAGAAAATGGTATTGGTTTTGAAAATGTTATTAAAACAACTTGTTTTTTAGCTGATATGGGAGATTTTCAAACATTTAATGAAGTATATGCAAAATACTTTGTCAATAAACCAGCGCGTTCTTGTGTTGCTGTAAAGGAATTGCCTAAAAAAGTATTATGTGAGGTAGAAGTCATTGCGGCATTGAATCAATAAAAAAACAAACATCAAACAAAATTGGAGGGGAAAGAAATGGTTACATTAGAAATGATAAAAGACGCGAAGGAAGTCTTGAAAAAAGTAGCACGCTCTACACCAGTGATATCAGCGCCAAAAATTGGTGAAAATGTTTCTATTAAAGCAGAAAATTTACAATTAACAGGTTCTTTTAAACTAAGAGGTGCGTATTACAAAATTTCCTCTCTTACACCAGAAGAAAAAGCAAAAGGCGTGATCGCTTGTTCTGCCGGAAATCATGCACAAGGTGTTGCATTATCTGCTACAAAAAATGGCATTAAATCTACTATTTGTATTCCGGCTGGAGCTCCTCTTTCAAAAGTGGAAGCAACAAGAGGATATGGCGGAGATGTTGTATTAGTACCCGGCGTGTATGATGACGCTTATGCAAAAGCAGTGGAACTGACAGAAAAAAACGGATATACATTTGTGCATCCTTTTAATGATGAAAAAGTAATTGCAGGACAAGGCACTATAGGGCTTGAAATATTAGAACAAGAACCGGATGTGGAAGCTGTGTTTGTTCCAATTGGGGGCGGTGGCTTGATTAGCGGTGTTGCTTGTGCGATTAAGTCTGTAAAACCGGAATGTAAAGTATATGGCGTTCAGGCGGCTGGTGCTCCAAGTATGTTTGATTCTATCAATAAAGGAGAAATTATCGAACTGGCAAATGTATCTACTATTGCAGATGGCATTGCTGTAAAAAAACCAGGAGACTTGACATTTGAAATGTGTCAAAAATATGTAGATGGTATTGTGACAGTAACCGAAGATGAAATTGCGACTGCTATACTGGCATTGATGGAAATGCAAAAAACGGTATCAGAAGGTGCAGGAGCAACAAGCGTTGCTGCTGTTATGTTTGATAAAGTTCCAGAAGTAAAAGGAAAAAATATTGTTTGTATTGTTTCTGGTGGTAATATTGATGTGAGCATATTATCAAGAGTGATTACAAAGGGCTTAACAAAAACAGGCAGGATTACAGAAGTAACAACAAAGGTAGTTGATAAACCGGGACAGTTGATTCATTTGTTACAGTTGGTATCTGATGTGGGTGCAAACATTATTAGTATAGATCATCAAAGAGAAGATAAAAAATCAGAAATAAATTCTTGTATTGTTTCTATGGTATTGGAAACAAGAAATATCATGCATTCAGAAGAACTTTGTAAAACTTTACAAGACAATGGTTATGAAATATTTGAGTCCTAAATAAAAAGATATAGGTTGTGTTTTTTAGGCTGTTGATAAAATCGACAGCCTTTTTGTATTTGAAAATGATATTGTTCAATAATTTTTTTTATGATATAATAACTCGATTAAGGAGGGGAAAATATGGGAAAAAGTGGTGTAGTTGCCAAAGCTTTAAAAACAGCATTTCCTTATACTATACCAATATTTGCAGGGTTTTGGTTTTTAGGATTGACTTATGGTATTTATATGAATGTATCTGGTTTTAGCTTTTGGTATCCTGCTATTATGAGTTTGATTATATATGCAGGTTCTTTAGAGTTTGTAGCAGTGAGTTTTCTTTTATCACCATTTCAACCGCTGCAAGTATTGATTATGGTGCTAATGATACAAGCAAGACATTTATTTTATGGTATTTCTATGTTAGACAAATATAAAAATATGGGGTGGAAAAAATGGTATTTGATGTTTGGGATGTGTGATGAAAGTTTTTCCATTAATTATTCAACAAATATTCCAGAGGATGTAGATGAAGGTTGGTTTATGTTTTGGGTTACGTTTTTGAATCATTTTTATTGGTTTTCGGGAGCCACATTGGGCGGGTTGCTAGGTTCTTTTATGACATTTAATACAAATGGACTTGATTTTGCCATGACAGCTATGTTTGTAGTAATTTTTTTGGAACAGTTTTTAAAAGAGAAAAAGCACTGGACAGCATTGATAGGATTTGGGAGCGCCTTTGTGTGTCGTATTTTATTTGGTGCAGATAGTTTTATGATACCTACAATGACAGCAATATTATTATTTTTGACAATATTTCGAAAACCAATTGAAAAAGAGGGAGGATTTTCATGACAACAATGCAGCAATTTATTACAATAGGCATTTGTGTGTTTGGTACAGTTTTAACACGATGTCTGCCTTTTTTTATATTTTCGTCTAAAAAACCTACCCCTGTTTATGTACAATATTTAGGAAAAGCATTGCCATCTGCAATTTTTGCTATGTTGGTGGTATATTGTTTGAAAAATGTTAGTATTTTTTCAGGAAGTCATGGTATATCAGAGGCAGTGTCTATTATTGCAGTAGTAGCTCTACATATTTGGAAAAGACAGATGCTTTTTTCTATTGCAGGAGGAACTATTTGTTATATGTTATTGGTACAATTTATTTTTACTCAATAAAAAGAAAGAATTATGATAAAGTATATTTCGGTATGTGGAAAAAGTCCATTTGGACTTTTTAAGTAAAGCCTTATTTTAATAAGATTTTTTATACTGCTTATGAAAAAACGTTTCTTTCTTTATCAGAATTATTTTTTCTGCATTCGCTTTGGGAACTGCTACATCAAAATGTTTCTAAAAGACAAAGAGATCACTAATTTTATATAAGCTTTACATTTGTTAAAGTCTTGAAATATGGGCTTTTTTTGTTAGAAATAAATTTGGTCTGTGTATTATATTGACAGAACACTTGGTCGCTAAAACCATTCCGCCAATAAAAAGAACTTTTTTGATAGTCTGGAATATACAACAAAGTATATTCTTTTTTTTGTAAAAAAATGGCACAAAAAGTCAGTATGTATTTTGATTTTTTAGTCATACTAGAATTGATATTATTTAATTAAAAGACTAATTATGAAAAGTTAAATCTAAAACAATCTTTAAATGAATTGCATAGAGGCATTTCAGATATATTTGAACATTGAAAACTGCATGATAATAAGAGCATCTAAGGCACTTTGAAAGGAGAGATTTATAGAAAAAAGTTAAGCCGCTGAGATAGATGCTTGTCCAGATTTCTCTATTACGAAGATTAGACTTATAAATTGTTTGGCGGTGTGGAATAATGCAACATTGTAATGCTTTTTTTCAAAATGTTTCTTTTTTAAGTATATATCCTGGACATATTTAGTGGCATTGTAAAGGGTATCATGTAGATATTTAGAACTTAGCTTTTCCATAAACAAGTGTCTTATCAGCAGAGTTAAAATGGCTGAAACCTCCAATCTCAGCAATAATCATGGCGTCTCTCCGATAATAGATACTAAGAAGAATAAGAGCAGGAATTTGGATTTATTACTCTATAATCCTTTTTATTTCGGATTGAATTTCATCAATGTCAACAGTTAGTTTCTGAATGAAATTTAGTTTCAAAGATTTTGCAGGTATGACAGAGCCAATAGAGCTTTTGGCATTCTCTCGGCACTATATTTGTGATAATGTCTTTTTAATGCTTTGGAAAGTAGATTTGTTAATCTTGTGATATTAGTAGAGGTTATATGAGAATCATTGGGAAATTGAGAGCATAAACAGACGCCATATGAAGTGTAGGAACCTAGAAAACAGAAAATTTCAGTTTTGTCTGTTCCTTTACTTTATCAAAACGATCATAGATGAGTGATTTTATTTTTTCATTATGGTAAGATGTATCTGCATGAGATATCATCATAGTGGTCATGGTATGAATTATATGCTTTTTTGTCGTTCTAATACTAAGACTTTTTCTATAAAGATTAGTATGTAACGGATTAATAAGGTAGGTCTGGAAAGCTTTATCAAAAAGAAATTCCATAAAATTGTAACTGTAGCAGCTAGTACTACTTTTACTTTAGTCAAGCCACAAATAAGGTTTCAAAACATTTGCTGTTGTTAGAGATAGTAAAAGATTTGAATCATATTTTTTTATCCCAGTTTGTGATAAAGCAATCTGGTTTGTATTTGGTCACATTAATTTCAACGTAAATACTCTTTAAAATCAATATTTGATACACGATACTCTTTGCGATTGTCACTTCGCTCTAAATAAACTCTCATGGGCTATCTAATTGATTAACAAATATACGGTTATGGTTAGCTCCTTTTAAGAACCATTAATTGATAGGCGGTGATAGCTAATTTACAGCATCTCCAACAGTATAGCATACAGTCCTTGGAGAGGGACTATAAACACTACTACTTTATCATATGAGGATGATGAAAAAAATGGATATTTATATAAAGCCAAAAGAAAAAGTAATGATAACAGGTCGAAAAAATGTATATTTAAAAGATATAGGAGAACTTTTGATTGCAGGACAAACAGCAGGAAATTTAGAAAATTTAGTGGTATTTCAAATTCCTGAAGAAAGAGAAAAAACATATTTGCTTAGTATCATTACCATAATACAGGAAATTACAAAAAATTTTCCTAATTCTACTGTCAATAACGTAGGTGAAAAAGATATATTAGTAACATATAAACAAAAAAATCAGCCTCAGAATAAATTTTGGCTTTATACAAAAGTAGCTTTTGTATCACTGATATTGTTAACAGGGGCGTCTACTTCCATTATGTCTTTTCATTCAGATGCAGAAATGCCTAAAATTTTTCAAAATTATTATACAATATTTTTTGGAGAAAGCACCACATCGCCTTTGATACTAGAAATTCCTTATACCATTGGGCTGGGAACGGGTATTATATTATTTTTTAATCATTTTTCAAAAAAATATATTACAAAAGACCCAACTCCTATTGAAATTGAAATGACAACATATGATAAAGAAACAAATGCTAGTATTATAGATGCTTTGAATCAAAAAAACAGTCAAAAAAGCGGTGAAAGTTCATGAATCTATTTTTTCAAATACTTTTGGTCATTATGGGATTTTCTGCAGGAGGCATTGTATCAGCAGGCACTTTTGCTTTTATTTCTGCAATTGGTATTGTGCCGCGTATGGCAAAAAGAACAGGTACTCAAAAATACATTCCTTTTTATGAAGATGTCATTACAATAGGAGGTATTTTTGGAACGACTACTATGTTTATAAATTATTATTTGCCTATAGGAAGTGTGATTGCGGCATTTTTGGCTTTTACAAATGGCATTTTTGTAGGATGTCTTGCTATTGCATTGGCAGAAGTACTTAATGTGATTCCTATTTTTTTAAGACGTTCTCGTATCACAGCAGGAATTCCTATACTCATTTGTGCCATTGCATTTGGAAAGATGATAGGCGCTTTATTATATTTTATAATAGATGGGTTTTATATGATGCAATAATAAAGGAGGAATGAATATATGGAAGAAACAACCCAAGCAAAACAAGCTTATGACAAAATGGTAAAAGAGGCATCTCCCAATAGCCCGATTGTGCTTAATTGTATAAAAGCTTTTGTATCAGGAGGAATCATATGTGTGATAGGGCAGATGCTAAGAAATTATATTGAAAGATTTTCTTTGGGAGAGGATACGACTTCTTTACTGGTATGTATTATATTGATATTAGCTTCCGCCATACTAACAGGAGCCGGAATTTATGGAAAATTGGGGAAATTCTGTGGAGCAGGAACTATTGTTCCGATTACTGGTTTTGCAAATTCCGTTGTATCGCCTGCGATTGAGTTTAAAAAGGAAGGTCTTGTATTTGGTATGGCGGCAAAAATGTTTTTGATTGCAGGACCAGTCATTGTTTATGGTACATTGACGTCTATATTGGTAGGTATCGTATATTATTTCATAGGTTGAGGAGTGAAGACAGATGAAAAATAAAAAAATAGGCAGTCAAACTGTAAGATTGTCTGAACCGGTAATCATTGCCGGGGTGGGTGCAGTAGTAGGACCAAAAGAAGGCGAAGGACCCCTGGGGGGACTTTTTGATAAAGTGGCAGAAGATGCTCTGTATGGAGAAGATAGCTGGGAAAAGGCAGAAAGCAAATTTGTAACAGAAGCGTTACAGATTGCTGTAGAAAAATCCGGGAAAAAAATGGAAGATATGGATTATATATTATGTGGTGATTTATTAAACCAATGTGCCGGAACAACATTTGGTATTAAAGACTTTAAGGTGCCTTATTTTGGTTTATTTGGCGCTTGTTCCACCATGGGAGAGTCTATGAGTTTAGGAGCGATGCTAGTGGATGGAGGTTTTGCAAAAAATGTATTGGTAGGCGCTTCCAGCCATTTTTGCGCATCAGAAAAACAGTTTCGTTTTCCTCTTGCTCTAGGCACACAAAGACCGCCAAGCGCTACTTGGACAGTAACGGGAGATGGCTCTGCTGTATTATCAAAAGAAGGAAAGGGACCAGTGATAACAGAAATTACAACAGGCAAAATTATGGATATGGGTGTGACAGATACAATGAATATGGGAGCGGCTATGGCTCCAGCAGCAGTCAATGTATTAACGGCTCATTTTAAAGATACAGGAAGACAACCTAGTTATTATGATGTAATTGCTACAGGAGATTTGGGATATATTGGAAAACAGCTTGTGATAGAGTTGATGGCAAAAGAAGGCTATGAAATGGGTGAAAACTATACAGATTGTGGCATTGAAATTTTTGACAAAGAAAGCCAGGATACCCATGCAGGAGGAAGTGGATGCGCTTGTTCGGCTGTGACATTTACAAGTTATTTTTATAAAAAGTTGATGGAAGGAAGCATTGGCAGAATGCTTTTTATACCCACAGGAGCATTGATGAGTCCTACTACATCACAACAAGGCTCTACCATTCCGGGCATTGCCCATGGCGTTGTGATAGAAGGCAGAGCAGAATAGGAGGAAGTGTCTATGGAATTAGTAAAAGCATTTTTAGTAGGCGGTTTGATTTGTGTGGCAGGGCAAATACTGATTGATAAAACAAAATTAATGTCAGGCAGAATATTAGTATTGTTTGTATGTTTAGGCTGTATATTAGGCGGATTGGGAATATATGACTCCATTGAACAGTTTGGCGGCGCCGGAGCAACAGTTCCCTTGACAGGATTTGGTTATAATTTGGCAAAGGGAGTAATGGAAGAGGTAGATGCCATTGGATTTTTAGGAATTTTTACAGGAGGTATGAAGGCGGCGGCAGGAGGCATTACAGCAGCAGTGGTATTTGCTTTTTTGACAGCTCTTGTATGCAATCCAAAAGAAAAATAAGTCTATTAAAAACAAAAAAACTTTTATGATAGTATAAGCAATCAAACAATATTTAAAAAATTTATTTTTTTAAATAAATTTTTTATCATAAAATGATATATTTTACCTGAAAAAAATAAATAATATTATGAAACACTTATACTTTTATCAAAAGTATGGGTGTTTTTTTTAGAAATTAATAGATTGAAATATCACTATAAGTCATAAAAAGAAATATATAAAATTTGGAATAAAATATTGATATATTAATTTTTTTTTAAATCAGATGCTTTTTTGAATATAATGTGATATACTATGTAATGAAAGAAATTTCTTTCAAAATATAATGTATTTAAAGGAGCGAATTATGGAAAAAGCCATTGGTTCTAAAGTCAATTTAAAAAACATGGAAGATATGTTGGCAGTAGAGTATATGTCCTGTGTTTGGGATTTGATGGATGAAGAAAAGGTACAAAAGCTAGATGACCATGTGCAACACTGTAATACAAGCAGATTACAGCATAGTGTCAATGTATCTTATTATAGTTTTTTAGTTTGCCGTTTTATGGGATGGGACTATCGTTCCGCAGCAAGGGCGGGTTTGCTTCATGACATGTTTTACTATGATTGGAGAGTGACAAAAGGAAATAGAACAAACCATGCTTCATGGCACCCTCGTGTAGCATATGATAATGCAAGAAAATTAACACAATTAAATAAAATTGAAAAAGATGCGATTTTAAAACATATGTGGCCTTGTACACTTGTTCCACCCAGATATAAAGAATCTTATGTTGTGACATTTGTAGATAAGGCTTGTGCAGTAGTGGAAGCTGTAGGACAAAAATGGCAAAAGGTTGTAGGTGCAAGTGCACACTCATAAGCTAAAATTGGCTTTAGAATACAAACAAAACAATAAGGAGTTCTTTTGGAATAAAAAGAACTCCTTATTGTTTTATAATGCTTTAGTTATTTTATACTTTATAGTTTTTTGGCGCTTCCGGAACATCTATTATGACTTTGCGACAATGAGAACAATAGTATCCCTCTAGTTTATCTCCGATAAAAAGAGAAAGTGGATCAGGAGAAGAAATGAGTGGAACAGAATGTTCTTCGTCTATACAAAACACAGGAAGTACTATATTTCTTCCTATTTTACTAATAATTTGACCGAATATCATTTTTTGATTACAATAAGGACAATTCATAATAAAAACTCCTTTCTCATAAATGAGTACGTCTTTGTATTTCAGAAAAAAATAAATCACGTCGAAATATAAAAAGCCCTCCAAAAACTATTATACTAATAGAAACAGATATGGCAGAAGGATATAATATAGAAACTTTATGTTTTAAAAGAAATATAAGTGGAATAAGTCCTAATATTGCATCTAATATAAGATATAATATATATTCACTTGTATGCAGCTTTAAAAAATAAGCTAGTACACAAGTGCTGATAATAGCGCCTATACAAAGAAAAGGAAGTACATATTCCAATGACCAGCTTTTGTAACCTGTTTTCCAGTCCCAAAAAACAGCTAATGTAGAAAGTATGATAACTTGCCATAATATATTTTTTGGTATATTATGCCATTTTTTTAATGCCACTAAAACAGAAAACCAAAAACAGCCGCTTCCTGCAAGTACAAAAAGCACCCACCATCCATCTTGAGGACGAGAAAGATTAATTCCAACACAAATAGCAATAGCCACCAATGTTATGAAAAGACAAATACGCAGCATTTTTTGACTAAGAGGATATTCTGCTTTTATTATAGGAAAAGGGCTTTTTTCTGGACTTCCAGTCAGTTCGCTTTGACAAAGTGGACAGCTTTTTAAGCTGCCTTTGATTTGAATATGACATTGTTTACATTCATACATGAGTAGATTCCTCCTGTTGCAAATTAGTTGCAATTTCTATAGAAAGCCCCATATTTGTCATATGACGAAAAAAACGTTTTGGCAAATCGCTATGACAAAATGCTGTAGTGATGCTGATAACAAAACAATCTTGAAAAGAACAAGTAGCAATTTGCATTGTTTTTGTACTAACAAATACATCAAATAAATGAATATATTTTGCAATCTTTTCAGGCATAGTAATTTTTCCAACATTAGATACACAGGAAGTAACTTTTTGATAAGAAAGCCAACTGGCAAAACGCAATATTGGATCTTTTATAGTTAAAGGGACTAATTTCATTGTAATATTATGTTCAAGTGCAGAAAGAGTGTTCATACCAATTCTAAGCGCTTCGGCTGTTAATTTTTGCTTAAATTCTTTTTTGACACAAGTAAGTATTGTTTCAAATGTATTTTCTTGGTTTTCAAAAAAATAACGAATTTGTATTACCTTAAAAAAATTTCTGGTAGTTTTAGAGGGAAAATAACTTCTTAAATTAACGGGAACACTGATGACAATAGGTTTTTTTTGTTCTGCAATGCTCATACCTTCATAGATAGAATAAATCCAAAGAGCTACGATAAATTCTGTAATAGTAGCTTGATATTTTCGGGAGAGAATAAGCATGGATTTTACAGAAACATAGCCTTCTATGATACCCATTTGCCCTACTCCAATTTCTTCTCCTTTCAGGTGATAGGCAAAAGGAGATTTTTCTGTATTTTTCTTTTTTTCTTTTTTAAAATATTTTGAAAAGCTGTCTATACTTTTTTCTGAAGTAGATGTAGTATCTGCCAAAAAAATTTCTTGATCTGATAATGATTCTTTATGTTTTTCCAAAACATAATAAAATACCAATGTTTTTAAAAAAAGTAACGCTCCGGAACCATCAGATAAAACATGATGCACTTCTAAATTGATACGTTTGTGAAAATAAGAAATATCAAAAAGAAGTGTTTTTCTGTTTGGAAAATATAAAGGAGCACAGGGACAACGATTTTCTATGTGAACGGTAGGCTTTCTTTGGGTATGTTCTAGATAGTACCAAAAAAGCCCCTTTTTTAAAATAGAGCAGTAATATGGAAATTTTTTTAATGTCTTTTCCAATGCTTTTTGTAATACAGCAGCATCTATTGTTTCATAAAGTTCACAAGAAAAACGAAATACTTTGGTATCTCTTTGGTCAGTATTTGCCGGAAATATTTTTGCGGCATTGTCTAATTTATGCCATTGTGATTTTTTTGTTTGTTTCAAAGGAATTTTCACCTCTGTAAAAATTGATTTATGATTTTATAAGTATGTTTGATAAGAGGGTTTTTTTCAGAAAGAGAAGAAAAATAGCCGTGAAGAGCGTCAGGCATTCTTTTAATAATAACATGATTACCTGCCTCTTGCAATTTTCTCCCATAGGCTTCCCCTTCATCTCGTAAAGGACAATATTGTGCAGAAAGAATCAATGTGCATGGCTGATTGCTGAAATCTTTTGCTAAAAGAGGAGCAAAATAAGGGTTTTTCATATCTTTTGAACTGGAACAATATAATTGCATATAATCGGAAACCATTTTTGAAGTTAAAAGATAGTCTGTGCCATTTTCTCGAACAGAAACAAAAGGTGATGTTTCACTATGGTCATAAAATGTGGCGGGATAAATCAATATTTGTTGTTTTGGCATAAACTCTCCTCTGTCTCTTGCCATAAGACTTAAAGCAGCGGCAAGATTTCCTCCTGCGCTATCGCCAATGATTGTGATATCTTCTGGTTTTACTTGAAATAAATGGGCATGGCAAAAAATTTCTTTTGTGACATAATAGCAGTCTTCTAGACCAATAGGAAAGGGATATTCTGGAGCAAGTCTATAATCTACAGAAATCACAATATGGTCTGTTAATCTTGCCATGGTCGCACAAACCTTATCATAACTTTCGATATTACCTGTTACCCAGCCTCCTCCATGAAAAAAAATAAGCAGGGGATGAGTGAAAGAATTGGGGGGAGAAAAGATTCTAACAGGAATTTGATAGCTTCCCCTAGTTATTTTATGATTGCATATTTTATAATAAGGTGGTTTGATAATTGTTTTATGAGCTAGTGTAACAAGGCGTCTATGTATTTTGTATGTTTTTTTTATATTTGGGCTGGAACGCGTTAGAAGCTTAATAGCGGTTCGTTTGGTTTTACTAAGCGCCATAACAATACTCCTTTTTTATAATTATATTGTTGTTTTACTATAACATGAATTTATAAAAATCACAATAAAGACAAACAGAAAAAAGGATTTCTTACAAAAACTTCATATTTATTGTTAAAATTTAGGAATTGATTTTTAGTTGATTATTTGATTATAATGTTTATTTCTTATGAAAAAGGACTTTTGCTTTTTTATTTGGCACGTTCTATTCTTTGTAACTTAAAAACAAATTGTCTGATGGCAGCTTCTTCGTCGGGGGATAAATCTTCAAAACAACAGCCATAACAACGTCCTTCTTTTGGGTGGTCTTGTATTCTAAGAATTTTTGCCTTCACATCAAATGGCTTATCTGCAAACTCAAAGTGATAGATGATATCTTCCCTTTCCATAAGTATGTTTTGAGGACAAATAAAAAGCATACCTCCTGCGCTAATATCCAATAATTGAGCGGTGGTTGTTTGATTATTTCGAAAAAGAAGTGTTAGATTTATTTCTAAGTGATCTACCTTTATTTTAACGTCGCGACGGCGTTGTATGGTTCCTATTTCTTTTAAAAGAGAAAATGTGATGCTGGAATGATGAAATTTTATTACTTTGGCATGAAAACAACAAAGACCCTTGACATTATGAGTCATTAAAAGTACAACATCGTCACAAAATATATGAGTTAAATCTTCTGTAGAAGTAGCGTCAAAAACAGCTGTTATTTGGTTATCCTCTTTTTTGACCATACGAGCTGTTTTGATTAATTTTTTATCTGATAAATTTAGCGTGTCCATTACATCTAGTGTATAAAATTTTACTTCTTCATTAAATTCCTTCATTATTATAACACCTCTTTCATCACTGAGTCACGGCAAAATTTTTATTTGTTTATTAATACTATACCTAATTTCCCAATAAAACGTCAAGAATTTATTGAAAAGTGTAAAATGGATTTGGCAAAGTAAGATACATTTGTTCTGTTTTCGTTGACAGAAAGAAAAGAAACATAGTAAAATAAAAAAATATAGACGCAAAGAAAGGAAACAGCAAAATGATTTCATACATAAAAGGAACCATTACACATAAAGGTGAAACATTTGTTGTGTTAGAATGTCAAGGAATTGGTTATAAAATATCTGTTTCTGATACAACGCTTTCTCGATTGGATCAACAACAAGAAACTATGTTATACACATTTTTATATGTTAAAGAAGACAGTATTTCTCTTTTTGGCTTTTTAACAGAACAGGAACAATCTCTTTTTGAGCGGCTTTTGAGTGTTTCAGGAATTGGACCTAAGGGAGCTTTGGGATTTTTGTCACAAATGACTCCGCAAGAAATTGTACTTGCTATTGTTTCAGAGGATATCAGAGCATTGACAAAGGCTCCGGGCGTTGGAAAAAAAACAGCGCAAAGACTTGTTTTGGAGTTAAAAGATAAAGTAAAAGCAGAAGATGCTTTAAAAGAAACACATTTGGAACAAAAACAAGAAAATTCCGGTGCAAAGTGGGAAGCCATAGAAGGTTTGACTGCTCTTGGATACAGCAAAAGCGAGGCGGTAAAGGCAGTTCATGCAAGCTATCAAGAGGGTCTTTCTGTAGAAGAGATTTTGAAACTGGCATTAAAAAAGATGGTCAATTTTTAGGAAAATAGGTGGTTGATTTGGAAAATAGGACAATTATAACAGCAGGCTTTCAAAATGAAGACATAGAATTTGAGCCAAAACTCCGCCCAGAAACATTGGAAAGCTATATTGGACAGGAAAATGTCAAAAACAACATGCGAGTGTTTATTGAAGCGGCAAAGCAAAGAAAAGAAGCTCTTGACCATGTACTGCTTTATGGACCTCCGGGTCTGGGAAAAACCACGCTTTCTAATATTATTGCAAATGAAATG
Source organism: Candidatus Coprocola pullicola (assembly GCA_018715395.1). GTDB lineage: Bacteria > Bacillota > Clostridia > Lachnospirales > Anaerotignaceae > Coprocola > Coprocola pullicola. Next base: position 15,558 of record DVLQ01000057.1, read on the forward strand.
GGCGTTCATATCAAAACCACTTCCGGTCCTGCCATAGAACGTCCGGGAGATATGGCTGCAATACTCAACAGCTTATCAGAGGGAGATATTTTATTTATAGATGAAATACACAGACTCAATCGTATGATTGAAGAAATATTGTATCCTGCTATGGAGGATTTTGTGATTGATATTGTTATTGGAAAAGGTCCCGGTGCAAAGTCCGTCAGGCTGGATTTGCCACATTTTACACTGATTGGAGCTACCACAAGGATAGGGCTTTTGACAGCGCCCCTTCGGGACAGATTTGGTGTGATACATCGTTTGGAATTATACACAGTTGAAGAATTGACAACCATTATAATACGTTCTGCTGAGGTGTTGCAAATTGATATGGAACAAGAAGGTGCAAAAGAAATTGCAAAACGTTCCAGAGGAACTCCCCGTATTGCAAATCGTTTGCTAAAAAGAGTAAGAGATTTTGCACAGGTAAAATATAACAGCCATATTACACAGCAAGTGGCAAAACGAGCATTAGACCAATTAGATGTGGATAAAATGGGACTGGATTTAATTGATAGAAAAATGCTTTTGACTATGATAGAAAAATTTAACGGAAGACCTGTGGGGGTTGATACCATAGCCGTATCCATTGGAGAAGCTCCTGAAACCATAGAAGATGTATATGAACCATATTTATTGCAGCTAGGATATATACAAAGAACGCCCAGAGGAAGAGTGGTAACAGAAAGAGGATATGCTCATTTTGGTATACCATATCCTATTAAAGAAGGAGAAATTTGAAATGAAATTAAAAATGGAAGAATTGATACAAGCAGTGAAGGAAGAACTGCTTTGTTATGAAGATATGCAGCAAACAGCACAGCAATGGGAAAAGGAATTTAGACTGTGGGTAAAACAAAAAAAGAAAAAACAGCCTTTTTTTATGACCATTGAAGACGAAGATGAAATATTTGAAATAGCAGATTCTTACAAAGAGGCTGTGGAAGAAAAAAAGGTTGAGCAGTATTGGAAGGAGTTTTCATAAATAGGGAGGAAATATGGGGAATTTTTCAAAACAAAGAGAAGAAATTAAACAAGCGGTACTGGAAAGTGAAAATCATCCCACGGCGGAAGAAGTATATCATATTGTAAAACAAAAGCATTCTACAGCCAGTTTAAGCACAGTATATAGAAATTTAAATTTATTAAGCGAATTGGGTATGATTCGAAAAATTTATATGCCCAATGGCTGCGTTCGGTTTGATGGGGCATTATATCAGCATTTTCATAGTGTTTGCCTCAAATGCGGCAAGGTTTTTAACATTGATTTTTGTTTAGATGGTTTATATCAAGCAGTAGAAGAACAAACGGGAATGCAGTCTGTGCAATATTGTTTGATTGTAGAGGGGCTTTGCACAGACTGCCAATGATAATTTTTGAGGGAATGTAAAAGCCTCATTTGATAGAGGCTTCTGCAAGCCCTTTTTCTACAGCAGTTAAAATCAGTTGCGCAGTATATGTATTTTGGGAGGATACATCAATGGCAGTAGACTGTTGTCTAACAATTTGGTCACCAATTTCTTCTGCTGTTGTTTCTACAAGAGGATAAAAAACAGAAATAGTTTCCGGCATCTGTGTTAAAGAAACAGATTTGATACTATCCTTATCAACGACAATTTCCACTTCTGCTAGTTCTCCATTTAGTGCAAATTGTGCATAATAGGTACCGGGATTGTAGAGCGCTGTTTTTTCTCCTTTTGGTAAAAAGAAATAAATCAATCCTATAATGATAATAACGCCTAATATGGCAAAAACTGCTGTTTTTACCAATTCTCTGAATTTGATAACAATAAATTTTGTTCCATTCATGTGGCAACCTCCTAATACTGATAATAAATACATTTATAATACTGTATGAATTTGAAAGAAGCATTATGCCTTTCTATAAATGAAAAAAGAAAGAAGGAGATTATTTATGAGTTTTAGATTGCTCATTGGACGTGCCGGTACAGGAAAAACACAATACTGTTTGAAAGAAATCGCGAAAAAGCAGCAACAGCAAAAAGGACGATTTTTATTGCTTGTACCGGAACAATATTCTTCTCAAGCGCATAGAGAATTGATGGAACAGACCTATAGCAAAAGCATTTTGCAGGCAGAAGTATTGGATTTTAGAAAACTTGCTTATAGAGTGTTTCAAAAAAGAGGATTGGGAAAAACAACGCTTTTGGGCGATATTGGAAAATCTATGACATTGCGAAAAATATTAAATCAAAAAAAAGAAGAATTGGTCTATTTTAAAAATAGTTTGGATCAGCAAGGTTTTGTTGACCGACTATCTGTTACCATATCAGAATTATTTCAATACCGTTTTACAATACAACAGTTAAAAGAATATGAAAAAAAACAGGCTTTATCCCAAAAAATAAAAGATAAGCTTTCTGATTTAGAGTTAATAATGCAAGCATATGAGGCATTTTTGAAAAAAGAATATATTTCCAGCGATGAAATACTGGATTTATTGGCAGACAAATTAGAAAAAGTCAAGCAATGGGAAAATACAGAAATTTGGATAGATGGTTTTTATAGCTTTACACCTCAAGAGTATGAGGTAATAGGACAGTTGATGCGTTTGGCAAAACAAGTGACTGTGACATTGACACTAGACGCTTATACATTTCATCAACAGAGTGTTGCTATGTTTAATGGTTTTTTTGAACCTTTTATGACGGCAAAAAAATTAAAAGAAATCGCAAAAGAACAAAATTGTCCTTTGGCAGAGCCAATCATATTACAACAAAATCAAAGAACAAACAAAAAAGCACTTCTTTTTTTAGAAAAAAATTATTTCCGCTATTATCGTAAAAGTACAGAAGAAACAGATGGAATTACACTTTTTTCTGCCAAAGATCAATATGATGAAATGACAAAAATTGCAGAAGAAATGATTGCATTGGTGAGAGATAAAAATATACGATATAAAGAAATTGCCATTGTGACAAATGGTTTGGCGCAATATGAAAAAAGTTTGAAGGGTATATTGGAAGAATTTGAAATACCTTATTTTATTGATACCAAAAGAGAAATTATATCACACCCTTTGATTGAAGTAATAAGAAGCGTTTTAGATGCGATTGTATATCATTTTAATTATGAAGGAATGTTTCGTTATTTGAAAACAGGTTTTTCTCTTTTGACACAGTCAGAAACAGATGAACTGGAAAATTATGTTTTGGCATATGGTATCAAAGGACAAAAATGGCTCAAAGATACTTGGGAATATGGTATGCAGGATAAAACGCAACAACAAAAGGAGTATATCAACCAATTGAGAGAAAAAGCCATTATGCCTTTAATACCATTGTATGAAAAATCTAAAAGAAAACAAACGCTTTTGGAATGGACAAAAGGAATTTTTACATTTTTGCAAACAGTTTATGCCGGTGAAAAAACAATGGAACTGGCAGAAAAAGCAGAAACTGTAGAAAGAGCAAAGGAGCATCAGCAAATATGGTCTATGCTGATGGAACTTTTAGAAAAGGCTGTGGAGCTTTTAGGCAATGAAAAAATGTCAATACAGGAATTTAGCAAAATTATAGAAGCAGGATTGGAACAAAGCAAAATGGGAATTATTCCTCCTACTGTAGACAGTATTATTGTAGGAGATATTGAAAGAAGCCGTTTGCCGGAGGTGAAAGTACTTTTTGTTTTGGGAGTCAATGAAGGAATATTGCCTTCTCCTACAGAAGAAGAAGGAATTTTTTCAGAAGGAGAAAGAAACGCTTTGATAGAACAAGGAGCAGAACTGGCTTCTAGTGGGAAAAGAAAAGCATTTGAAGAACAGTACTTAATTTACAGAGGATTTACAAAGCCTTCTGAAGAACTGTATATTAGCTATTGTACAGGAGATTTGGAAGGAAAACCCATTCGTCCTTCTTCTGTGATTGCAAAATTGAAAAAATTATTTCCCAATTTGCAGCAAAAACAGTATACAGATGAACTTTGTCATATGGCGACGGCAAAAACAGCTATTCACTTTTTAGGAGAAGAAATGAGAAATCATTTTTTACCAGAAAAAATGATGCAGGATGTATGGAAAGATGCATATAGCTATTATAATACGACTACACTATGGAAAAGACATATTACATTACTAAAAAAGGGTCTTTTTGCAAAAGAAGTGACAGAACATCTTTCCAAAAAAACGGTATCTAGGTTATATGGAAAGACATTTCTTTCCAGTGTTTCAAGATTGGAAAGGTTTTCGGCTTGTCCTTTTGCTTTTTTTGCAGAATATGCTTTAAAGGCAAAAGAAAGAAAACTCTATCAATTACAGATTCCGGACTTGGGTATATTATTTCATGAAGTGATGGAATATTTTTCAAAGGAATTATCGGAGCAAAATATGGATTGGAAAGCATTAAATCAAGAGCAGTCTGATCAAATGATAGAAAAGGCTGTGCAAGAAACCGCTCCAAAATTGAGCAATCAAATATTATTTGATACAGCAGGAAATCGTTATTTGCTGCAAAGATTAAAAAGAATATCAAAAAGGGCGGCATGGACATTGGCACAGCATGTGCAAATGGGAGATTTTAAGCCCTATGGCGCAGAGATTGGCTTTGGTATAGAACAAACATTGCCTCCTATTGTAATACAATTGCAAGAAGGCGAAAAGCTTCTTTTGAATGGAAAAATAGACAGAGTTGATATTTTGGACAAAGATGGCAAAAGGTATGTCAAAGTCATTGATTATAAATCAGGCAGCAAAGAATTTGACTATACAGATATTTTTTATGGTTTGCAGCTACAGCTTTTGATTTATTTAGACGCTTTTTTAGAAAACAATCATCAACAAGATGATGTTATCAAACCAGGAGCAGTATTTTATTTTAGAATGCAAGATCCTTCTATTCATATTAAAAAAGAAATGTCGGCAGAAGAAATTTATGCAGCATTATTTCGAGAACTGAGAATGTCAGGTTTGGTATTAGATGATGTGGAAGTGATACAAGGATTGGATCACATTTTTGAAAGTGATGAAGAGGGAATGTTGGCAGAAAATAAAACTTCTTCTATTATACCTGTTTCTGTAAAGTCAAAGGGTGTTTTGAAAGAAACAGCACAAGTAGCAAGTGAAGAAAATTATAAAAAACTAATGGCTTTTGCCAAGCAAAAAGCCAAAGAAGCCGGAGAAGCTTTGCTAAGCGGAGAAATTGCGCCTTCTCCTTATCGTAAAAAAGACCAAACGCCTTGTGAGTATTGTGCTTATCACAGTATATGCCGTTTTGATACGCTCTCTGCAGAAAGTCAATATCGTTTGATACAACCAATAAACAGAAAAACATTTTGGGAAATGATTTTAAAACAAGAAAAACAATGAGAAAAAAGACTTGGATTTTTGACAAAAATCTAAGTCTTTTTCTATTTGGATTTTTTGTCCCAAAATGGGAAAGAATAAAGCATTATACAATATTGAGGTGAAAAGAAAGTATGATGACAATAGAAAAAGAGAAAAACAACCAAAAACAACAGCATATTCATTTTTTGGAAGTAAACCAGTTTAAAACCAATATTATCAGCATTGGATTTCGTGTGCCTTTGACAAGAGAAAATGCTACAAAAACAGCACTTCTTGCAGAAGTTTTGAAAAATGGCTGTTGCGCTTATCCTTCCAGAAGGGCTGTCAGTCAAAAAACGGATGATATGTTTGGAAGCGTTTTTGATATATCTATTATAAAAAAAGGAGAAGAACAAGTACTGTTTTTTTATTTGGAATTTGTAAAATATAAAAGAGAATTAATGGAAGAATGTTTTGTTTTTTTACAAAATATGATTTTTGCGCCAATACAACAACAAAAGGGTTTTTCAAAACAAATAGTGGAAAGAGAAAAAAGAATTTTGGAAGAAAAAATAAAAAGCAGACAAGATGATAAAAAAGAATATGCAAAGCTTCGCTGCCTGGAAGAAATGTGCAAAGAAGAGGCATTTGGTATTTTTGCAGACGGCTATATAGAAGATTTGAGTCAGATTGATGAAAATATACTTTTTCATCATTATCAAAATATCATCAAACATACGCCTACAGAGATTTTTTTGACAGGAGAAAAGACACAAAAAGAAGCGATGTTGGATTTTGCAAAAAGAATGCCTTTTGAAAGTGATTGTGCATGGAAAACAGAAAAAAAAGTGAATCAACAACAAAAAGAAGTAAAACAAATAAAAGAAACACTGCATACTGCGCAAAGTCGTATTGCGCTGGGATTTTGGACAAAAATACAGCCGGAAAGCAAAGAATATGCCGCATTGCTTGTTTGCAATGAACTTTTTGGAGGAAGTCCTGCCTCTTTGTTATTTCAACAAGTGAGAGAAAAAGAGGGAGCTTGTTATGATATTAGCTCGTTTTTGTTTCGCTTACAACCGATATTGATGGTAAAAGCAGGCATACAAAAACAAGATTATGACAAAGCTGTTGAGATGATTCAAAAAGCATTGAAAATGTTACAACAAAAAAAAGTGGAAAAAGAACCTTTGCAGGAGGCGAAAGAAAATATAGTCCGTTATTATGAAGCTATGAAGGATAGTCAAACGGCATTGATGGATTTTGCATGGAATGAAAAAGTTTTAAAAACAAACAGAAATATTTCACAATTTGTAGCCGAAATAAAAGCTGTGACAGCAGAAGCAGTACAAAAAAGCGCGCAAGGTATTTTTTTGGATACTGTTTATTTTTTACAATGAAAAGAGGGATAACCAATGCAAATGCGAAAAGAGAATAATACAATAGGTGATAAAATTGTTACAAAAAAGTTGTCATCCGGTATGAAATGTTATATAATTCCAAAAGATGGCTATGGAGAAAAAATGGCGGTGCTTTCTGCAAGATTTGGTTCCAATGATATTGTATACCGCAGACCCACAGAAGAACAAAAACATCATATGCCCTTAGGCACAGCTCATTTTATAGAACATAAACTTTTTGAACAGTCTTGGGGAGATGCTTTTACAAAATTTTCACAACAGGGAGCTTCCGCCAATGCATTTACAGATTTTCAAAAAACAGCATATTATTTTTCTTGCCAAGAAAATTTTTATGAAAATTTAAAATTACTGCTCTCTTTTGTACAGCATCCGCATTTTAGACAAGAAGCAACAGAGCAAGAAAAAAAGATTATTGCCAATGAAATTACGATGTATGATGACGACCCTAATTGGATTGTATTTTTTCAGCTATTGGAAAATATGTATCACAATCATACTGTAAAAAATCCCATTGCCGGCACAGTAGAATCTATACAAGAAATTAGCGCAGATATATTGCAAAAAAGCTATCAAGCGTATTATACCCCTGAAAACTTTTTTTTGGTTTGCGCAGGAGATATAGATAGCCAAAAGGTTCTGGAATTGGCGGAAAATACAATGAAGTCTACAAATGGGCACAGAGCAGTTTCTTTATTTGAAAAAGAGCCTGATACAGTTGTAAAACAATATGCAGAAAAGAATATGTCATTAGTAAAGCCCATTTTTCAAATTGGATTTAAACAAAAAGCCCAAGAAGATATAAAAAGTATGAAACAAATGTATCTTTTGCGTATGGCATTGGACATCTTGGGAGGAGAAAGTTCTTCTTTTTTTGAAAAAGCCTATGAAAAAGAATGGATACAAGAACCTCTGGGCTGTGAATTTTTTTCGGGAGAAGGTTATGCTTTTACAGCATTTTCAGGAATTGGCACAGAGCCAAAAAAAACAGCACAATTGCTTTTAACAGAGATAGAACAAATACAAAAACAGGGTATTTCAGAAGAAGTTTTTGAAAGAGCAAAAAAGAAACAAATCGGCAGAATGATAAGAGGTTTTGACTCTATTTATGCCATTTGCATCAGTCAGTTAGAACTTGCAATGAAAAACAGAGATTTGTTTGATGGATTTCATATTTTGCAAAGTATTAAAAAAGAAGAAGTGCAAAGGGTATTTCAAAAAGATTTTTCAGAAAATGTAATGACAATTTCTGTTGTAAACTAACTTGTAAAAGAAAGGAGAATTTTGTATGGGGAATATGCCAGAAATTTGGTTTCCGCATTTGGGAATTGAAATAGAGCATTTAAGCCGAGTGGCATTTCATATTTTTGGGCAAGAGGTCTATTGGTATGGTATTATTATAGGCATAGGAGTGCTTTTGGCATTGGCTCTTGCACTTCATGAAGCAAAAAGAACGGGACAAAATCCGGAAAATTATGTTGATGTTGCATTATTTGGAATTATATTTGCTGTAATTGGAGCAAGGATGTATTATGTGATATTTTCATGGGAATTATATGCAGATAATCCTTTAAAAATATTTGCGCTAAGAGAAGGCGGGCTTGCTATATATGGAGGAATTATCGCCGGTATTATTACTGTGATAGTATATACCAAAAAGAAGGGGTTGAATTTTTGGCTTGTAGCAGATACGGCGGCTCCTAGTTTGCTTTTGGGTCAGATAATTGGCAGATGGGGAAACTTTTTTAATCGAGAAGCATTTGGAGGTTATACAGATAATCTTTTTGCCATGAGATATTTAAAAGAGCAGGTGCACAATGTAAATCCCTCTGTATTAGAACATACACTTACAATTAATGGCGCAGAATATATACAGGTACACCCTACATTTTTGTATGAATCTCTTTGGAATTTGATGATATTAATACTTCTTTTGTTATTGAAAAAAAGAAAGAAATTTGATGGGCAAATATTTGGCTGCTATATTTTAGGATATGCCTGTGGGAGAGTATGGATTGAAGGACTTAGAACAGACCAGCTTATGATAGGAAATTTTGCAGTATCTCAGCTGCTTTCCGTTATGTTGATGATAGGGGCAGTCGTATTGTTGTGGTATCTGAATAAAAAAGAAAAAAGATTGCTAAATTGAGCAATCTTTTTTTTGCATAGAGAAAAACACATGTTAGACGAGTGGTTTCAAAAAGGATTCCGGCGTTGAAGTCGAAGTGATAGAGGTATTGTGGATATACATAGTTTATGGCATAGAAAATGAAATTGCAAAGTCATATTGTATTTGCGCCGAAATATAGAAGAGAAACGTTGTATTACCAAAAAAGAAAAGTAACTGGGAAAATATTGAGAAAATTGTATCAGTGGAAGGGGGTAAAATGGGAAAAAGCAGTACGATGTGATAAGTTTCGTAAGTTAAATACTAAGTATAGAAATAGAAAGTTTTGCTGTAAAAGCTATTATGTGGATACAGCAGTAAAAATGAAGATACAGTAGCTGAATATATAACGAATCAATTAAGAGAAGATCAACTGGGAGAGTATCTGACGCTGGAATGGGAAAAATATTTTAAAGATAGCAAAGATGAAGTTGGCAGACTGAGTTATGTGTTTGCGTATAAGTCAGGAAAAGAGAACTATGCTAAGTGGTTAAATGTTTTTGTAGAGAATACTATTTGATTTTTAATGAAATATTAAGAAATGTAAAATTTTTTATAAATGTATAACAACATTGTTTTATGGAAGAGAAATCTATTAATCAAATAATAATATTATGTAAAAATTTTCTATATTATAAAAAAATAAAACAAGACCTTTTTGTGTGAATAGACAAAAAAATAAAAAATATAATAAAAAAAGTTTATGGTTTCCAGCTTTGCCTCTTGTGTTTTTATTACATTTATATTACAATGAACATAAAAGTGGTATAAAGTGGTGAAAAGGGGAGGAAAGCACTTTTTTGAATAGAAAGCGTGGTGACAGCAAATGTTTATGGGAGAATATCAGCATACCATTGACGCAAAGGGAAGGCTGATTATACCTGCAAAATTTCGAGAGGGATTGGGTGAACATTTTGTTGTTACAAAAGGATTAGATCATTGTTTGTTTGTCTATCCTCAAAGTGAATGGAAAGTTTTTGAACAAAAGCTAAAACAACTTCCTTTGACCAGTATAGACGCAAGAAAATTTGTGCGTTTTTTCTTTTCAGGCGCTGTAGAATGTGATTTGGACAACCAATGCAGAATCATGCTGCCGGCGAATTTGAGAACATATGCCGATTTAAAAAAAGATATTGTTTCCATTGGAGTCAATAATCGAGTGGAAATATGGAATAAACAAAATTGGAAAGAGTATAACGAAGAAGAAAATTTTATCAGCAACGACCTTGCTTTTAAAATGGAAAATATAGGCATTTAGGAGTGAAAAACATGGAATTTCATCATGTGTCGGTGCTGTTGGAAGAATGCATTGAAAATTTGCAAATAAAACAAGATGGTATTTATGTGGATGGTACAATGGGAGGCGGAGGACACAGCTTGGCTATTTGTAAAAGATTAACAACAGGCAGGCTTATTGCCATAGACCAAGATTTGTACGCGCATCAAGCGGCAAAAAAAAGATTGAAAGACCATTTGCAAAAAGTAACATTTGTTCATGATAACTTTGGAAACATAAAAGAAATATTACAATCGCTCAATATTACGGCAGTAGACGGTATTTTGCTGGATATTGGCGTTTCTTCTCACCAATTAGACGAGAGCAAAAGGGGTTTTTCTTATCAGCAGGATGCTCCTTTAGATATGAGAATGGATAGTACCAGTAAGTTTTGTGCATATGATGTTGTAAACACATATAGTGAGGAAAGATTGAACAAAATTATATTTGAATATGGAGAAGAGCGATGGGCAAAAAGAATTGCAAAATTTATTGTAGAACAAAGAAAACAAAAGCCCATTGAAACTACGGCAGAATTGGTAGACTGCATCAAAAAAGCAGTGCCAAAAGGCGCAAGAAAAGATGGTCCTCATCCTGCAAAAAGAACTTTTCAGGCAATTCGTATTGAAGTCAATCAAGAATTGGAAATGCTCGAAAAAGTTATTTTTGAAGCGGTAGAATTGTTAAAGCCAAAGGGAAGGCTTTGTATCATTACATTTCATTCTTTGGAAGATCGTATTGTAAAAAATGCGTTTCGTCTGCAGGAAAATCCTTGTACCTGTCCAAAAGAATTTCCGGTATGTGTTTGCGGAAAAAAACCAAAAGCAAAAGTGATTACAAGAAAACCTATTGTACCTTCTCAACAGGAGCAACAGCAAAATCATCGTTGCAGAAGTGCCAAACTGCGAGTTTTAGAAGGAATTTAAAACAAGGAAGTGTTAAAATTATGGCTGTAAAAAAGAAACCTCAAAAATACCAGCAAGCAAATGCCTATTATAGTCATGGGAGTGAGGCTTATGAAATAGAACGAGAATATGACCCATCCGAAAAAGCTGTCAAAAGAAAAAAAACAACAAAACGGCAGCAATCTGTTAAAACAAAACTGGCTATGCAAAGACGAGCAAATCGGCTTTATAGTATTAAAATTGTTATGGTATTGGCTGTATTTTTTTGTGGTACATTAGCATTTATGTGGTCTAGCGCATTGGTAACAGAACAAAGAGTCGAAACACAAAAATATAAAGATAAATTAAATGAATTAAAAAATGAAAATGCTCTTTTGGCGGCGGATGTTTCTGAGCAGATGGACTTAGAAAATGTTAAAAAAATTGCAACAGAAAAATTGGGGATGGTGGAGCCACAGCCTTATCAAATAAAATACATAGATGTTCCTGAACAAAGTTATACCATTCATTATGAAGATGACAACAAAAATACAGTGCAACAAGAAAGTGAAAATACATTAGTCAGAACAATTGTAGGTTTATTTAAAAAGGAATGATGTTTGACCAATGAAAAGAAAAAGAATAAGAATACCAATAGCGCCTATCAAAGGCAGACTATATTTTGTGTTTTTTATATTTGTCATAGCTTTAACATTATTGGGAGGACGTGTTTATTATTTTAAAACGGTAAAAGGAGCGGAATATGAAAATAGAGCAAAAGAACAGCAGGTAAACCGATATGATTCTATGGTACCGGCAAACAGAGGCTCTATTGTAGATAGAAATAATCAGCCTCTGGCTATTAGTACAGTTGTATATAATGTTATATTGGATTCTCGTGTATTAGCTTTAAAAAATTTGGATGAAGCAAAGCGAAAAGAAGAACAAGATAAAACATTTAATGCTTTAAGGGAAGTTTTTCCAGATTTAGATTATGAAGAATTAGAGCATGGGGTTCAAATCAATCCGGATACGCAAAGACCATATACAGATAATAGCTGGAAAGTGTTGGCAAGAAATGTGGATAAAGAAATCAAAGAAAGTTTGGAAGTCCAAAACTTAAAGGGAATATTTTTTGAAAAAAGTACAAAAAGAACATATCCTTTGAAAACATTGGCTTGTCATGTAATCGGATTTATGCGAGGCGATGCAAAATGGGGAATTGAAAGCTACTATGACAAATATATGACCGGTACGCCGGGAAGGTCTTTTATTTCTTATGATGGAAATAATACGGCTGTACAAATGGAATATGATGCAAAAGATGGCGATACAGTTGTAACAACATTGGATTATACCATACAACAATATGCTGAAGAAATTGTAAATAACACAGCAATGCAATGGCCTTCTGAAGCGGTTGCTGTTATGGTGATGAATCCAAACACAGGGGAAGTGTATGCTATGGCAGATTCGGGCACATTTGATTTAAATAATCCGGATAATCCCATAGCTTTGTCAGACCCTGCTTTTGCAGAAACATGGAATGCCATGAGTGAAGAAGAGCAAATAGAATATAAAAATAATATGTGGAACAATTTTAATGTAAGCAGTACTTATGAGCCGGGGTCTATTTTTAAACCCATTACAGTTGCTGCAGCATTGGAAGAAGGAATTATTACACCAAATCAGACATTTGTCTGCACAGGAAGTGTAGAGGTCTATGATAGAAATATCCGCTGTCATTTACGTTCCGGACATGGCACATTAGATGTACAAGGTACCTTGGCACAATCTTGTAATCCTGCTATGATTGAGATGGCACAAAAAATGGGTGTTGAAACTTTTTATAAATATCAAAGAGATTTTGGCTTTGGTGAAAAAACAGGGATTGACTTGCCGGCAGAAGCAGCGGGCATTCTACATCAATTTGACAATATTGGTCCTGTTGAGTTAGCGACTATGTCGTTTGGGCAGGGGTTTAATGCAACGTCTGTACAGGCGTTAACAGCATTTTCTGCTGTGATTAACGGTGGCAATTTGATGAAACCTTATGTTGTTTCACAAGTGGTTGACCAAGAAGGAAATGTTGTATACGAAAATAAGCCCGAAGTCAGAAAGCGTGTGATTTCAAGAGAAACATCTGATTTAGTGCGTACTATGATGAAAGCTACCATTGAAGATGGTACCGGAAAAAAAGCCAAAATAGAAGGATATTCTATTGGTGGAAAAACCGGTACGGCACAAACAGGAAGCCGTGAAACAAACGAAGACTGGGCACTTTCTTGTATTACATATTTTCCAGTGGAAAATCCTCAATATGTTGTATTGACTGTTATTTTTAAACCGGAAGATTTTGAAGACGGCAATCAAACGCCAGTACCTATGGCAAAAGAAATGATGGAAAAAATCATTAAATATAAAAATATACAGCCTACTTATGCAACAGATGGTACAGAAATTGTACAAAAACAAGGTACTGTGACAGTAGATGACTATACAGGCTCTGATATTTATTCCACATTATTATCATTGGACAGCAAAAACTTAACCTATCGTGTGGTTGGCACAGGAAATACAGTAACAAATCAATTTCCTCATGGCGGCACGCAATTAGAAGAAGGCAGCCAAATTACACTATATGTAGAAAAGGGAGAAGAAGACCAAGGAACTATGCCTGTACCTGATGTAAGAGGAAAAACATATTCAGAAGCGGTCACAATACTTAATGACAATGGTTTTGAAGTAGAAGAAATTGAAAATACAAAAGGGGTTGTAGTGGCACAAGACCCAAAATATGGCGTATCTGTGGAGCCTAGCACAAAAGTGACGTTGACAATGGGGGAAGAAGAAACAAAAGAAGATACAACTACACAATAGTATGCTTTATATTGCAACAAAAAAGATAGAAAATTATATTTTATGAATATGCACTCTGCTTTTTCAATATATTGAAGTATATTGTAAAAGGCAGGGTGTTTTTTTATGGAAAAGCTAACAATAGGTATGAAAAAAAGATTGTTGGTATTTTTATTTTTATCCACCATAGGTTGTTTGATATTGTTTGCAAGAGTGATATATATACAAGTAGTACTGGGAGAAGAACTGCAAAAACAAGCATATGAACAACAAACAAGAGATAGACTCATTGCGCCAAAAAGAGGAAGTATATTAGATAGAAATGGCGTTGGCATTGCAATGACGAAAACTGTCAATACTATCAGTGTGATTCCGGCTCAAATCAAACAACCAGAACAAACAGCAAAATATTTGGCGGAAATATTGGAATTAGAATATGATACGGTATTAGAAAAAGTAAAACAAAAAGTGGCTTTGGTACGGATTAAAAGTAAAGTAGAAAAGGAGGTTGCCAATGAAATACGAAAAAAAGAATTGCCTGGCGTTGTAATAGATGAAGATATCAAAAGGGTTTACCCCTATTCCACATTAGCGGCACAGGTAATTGGTTTTGTAGGAAAGGATAATCAAGGTATTATCGGTTTGGAATCAAAGTATGATACATATTTAAAAGGAAAAGAAGGAAAAATATTGACATTAACAGATTCCAGAGGGATTACGGTAGATAATACACAGGAAAGAATTCCTCCAGAGGATGGAAAAAATATTGTAACAAGTATTGATGTTGTAATACAACAGTATGCAGAACAAACATTAGCAAAAGCTGTAGAAGCAAAAGGAGCGAAAAATGGTGTCATCATTGTTATGAATCCTCAAAATGGGGAAATCTATGCTATGGCTAATTATCCTAGCTTTGACTTGAATGAACCTTTTACAATCAATAACGAAGAATTAGCCAATGCTTGGGAGTATTTCAGTGAGCAGGAAAAAAATGATGCACTCAATCAAATGTGGAGAAATACGGCAATCAATGATACTTATGAGCCTGGCAGTACTTTTAAAACAATCACATCTTCGGCAGGGTTGGAAGAAGGGGTTGTGACGCCGGAAAGCTCCTTTGTATGCAATGGGTATCATGTAGTAGGAGGAAGACAAATTAAATGCTGGAGATATCCTAGAACTCATGGAGCAGAAACATTTGTACAGGGAGTTCAAAATTCTTGTAATCCTGTTTTTATGATTGTGGCAGAAAGACTGGGAGCAGAGATATTTGCTAATTATATGAAAAAATTTGGTTTTGCAGAAAAAACAGGAATAGACTTACCTGGAGAAGCAGTGGGAATTATGCATAAAACAGAGGATATTGGACCTGTGGAGCTAGCGACCATGTCTTTTGGTCAGTCTTTTCAAATTACGCCATTGCAGCTTTTGAGAGCTGTTTCAGCTATTATCAATGGAGGGTATTTGGTAACGCCTCACATTGGTATGGAAATTACAGATGAAAATGGCGCTGTTGTGGAAACGTTTTCCTATGAAAAAGGAGAACAAGTGATTTCTGAAAAAACATCACAACAAATGAAAACAATATTGGAAAGTGTTGTTTCAGAGGGAACCGGTAATAAGGCGTATATTCCCGGTTACCGTATTGGAGGCAAAACGGCAACTTCTGAAAAATTGCCCAGAAAAAGCGGAAAATATATTGCCTCTTTTTTAACATTTGCTCCGGCAGAAAATCCCCAAGTATTATCTCTTGTTTTAATCAATGAGCCTCAGGGAAACTATTATGGCGGCACGGTTGCAGGTCCTGTGATGAAGGAACTATTACAAAATATATTGCCTTATTTAGGCATTGAACCGATTTATACAGAAAAAGAAATGCAATTGGAAGAAGTGCAAAAAATAGAAGTAGAAAACTTTGTTGGTATGACAGTACAAGAGGCAAAAAAAGCATTGTATGAACAAAACATTACCTATGAAATACAAGGAGAAGGAGAAAGTATTATATCACAAATTCCTAAAGAAGGAGAACTAGTCAATCAGGATACGAAAATACTTCTTTTTACACAATGAGCAATGTATTGGAAAAATTATTTGTAATCTATTCCAAATGTGCTATAATAAAACGGCGTAAAGCAATATAGAAAAGGATAGAATAGACATGTTAACCACATAAGGAGGTTGGAGAATATATGAAGCTTTTAGAGCTATTAAAGGGCATAGAATATAGTGTAGTACAGGGAAGAATGGATACAAAAATACAAAAACCTGTTTATGATTCCAGAAAAGTGGAAAAAGGAGATTTATTTGTCTGTATTACAGGGTTTCAAACAGATGGTCACAAATATGTTAAAAATGCAGTAGATGCAGGAGCTGTTGCAATACTTTGTGAAAAGCAAATACAAATAGAAGATGACATTGTTGTGATACAAACAAAAAATACAAGAGAAGCTTTGGCGTTGCTATCAGCTAATTTCTATGACCACCCTTCTAATAAAATGAATGTAATTGGTGTGACAGGAACAAATGGAAAAACAACGACAACTTATTTGATAAAATCTGTTTTGGATAAAATTGGTCATAAAGTAGGCATTGTAGGAACCATTGAAAACCGCATTGGCAATAAAGTACTGCATACAGAAAGAACAACGCCTGAATCATTGGAATTGGAAGCCCTTTTTCAACAGATGTATCAAGAGGGGGTTAAAGATGTTGTGATGGAGGTTTCCTCTCACTCGCTGGATTTGCATAGAGTAGACGCCATACAATACAATATCAGTATTTTCACAAATTTGACACAAGACCACTTAGATTATCACAAAACAATGGAAAACTATAAAATGGCAAAATCTCTTTTGTTTCAAAGATGCGATGCCAGTGTCATCAATATAGATGATGCAGCCGGTCATTTTATGAAAGAAAAAGCCAAGGGGAGAGTGATTACATTCGGTATTGATACAAAGGCAGATTTACAGGCAAAAAACATAGAAATATCAGCCGATGGCGCAAAATTTACATTGAAGTATCAACAAAAAAAATATGACATTACATTGCATACACCCGGCAGATTTAGTATTTACAACGCATTAGGAGCCATTGGAGCCTGTGTTTTGATGAATATTGCAATGGAAGATATTGTTGCGGGACTGGAAAATGTGCAAGGAGTTTCAGGAAGATTTCAGACCATAAAAAACAAAAAAGGATACAATGCTATTGTAGATTATGCTCATACCCCAGATGGTTTGGAAAATATATTAAACACGGCAAGGGAATTTGTAAAAGGGAGAATCATTACAGTATTTGGCTGCGGTGGTGACAGAGATAGAACAAAAAGACCGATTATGGGTGAAATTGCCGGAAAACTTTCTGATTACTGCATTATCACATCAGATAACCCCAGAACAGAAAATCCTGCTTTGATACTGGAGGATGTGGAAGAAGGGGTCAAAAAGACAAATTGTGCCTATACAAAAATGGTAGATAGAAGGGAAGCTATTTGCCATGGGGTAGAATATGCAAAAGAAGGAGACGTTATTGTCATCGCCGGAAAGGGACATGAAAATTATCAAATATTTGCAGACAAAACAATACATTTTGATGATGTGGAAGAAGTGCGGAAAGCCTTTGGAGGGGATGTTTTATGATACCTATGAAATTGGAAAAGGTAGCAGAAATAGTAGACGGCACCTTTGTAGGAAATGCCCAAGGATTGGAAAAAGAAGCCTGTGGGCTGGAGAGCGATTCCCGCAGAGTGAAAAAGGGAGATATTTTTGCAGCCATTGTTGGGGAAAGAGTAGATGGGCATGATTTTATAGAGCAGGCTTTTGAAATGGGGGCTGTTTGTTGTTTTGCACAAAAAGATACTCCTGTAAAAAAGAATCAATATATAATTCGTGTCAAAAGTGTTGTAAAAGCAATGCTGGATTTGGCGGCGTATTATATTAAACTGTTAGACGTACCGGTGATTGCTGTAACAGGAAGCGTTGGAAAAACTACTACAAAAGATATGATTGCCTCCATATTGGAACAAAAATATACCGTATTAAAAACTGCCGGAAATTATAATACCAATATTGGTATGCCTCTTATGATAGCACAGTTGACAAAAGAACATGATGTTGCAGTGTTGGAGATGGGGATGAACAGTTTTGGAGAAATTTATAATCTTTCTATGGTAGCCAAACCCATTATTGCTGTGATTACAAACATTGGCGTGGCTCACATTGAAATGCTGGGAAGCCGGGATGGTATTTTGAAAGCAAAATGTGAAGTGTTTGACGGCATGAATGAAGAAGGCATTGCCATACTGAATGCAGATAATGATAAATTGCAGACGTTAGAAGGAAAAATTTCACAAAAAATTATATGGTATGGTATAGAAAATAAAAGAGAAATTTATGCAGAAAATATAAAAAACAATGGAGTGGAGTCTATTTGCTGCACAATTTATACGCCAAAAGGTTGTTTTGATGTAACCATTGCTGTGGCGGGAGAACATATGGTGATGAATGCTTTGGCTGCAACTGCCGCCGCACTGGAAATGGGATTATCTTTGAAACAAATACAAAAGGGCATTGCTGATTTTGTGCCGACAAAAATGCGTATGAATATTATAAAAACACAAAACGGTTTTACATTGATAAATGACGTTTATAATGCAAATCCTGTTTCTATGAAATCTTCTATTGACGTTTTGGCACAAGCAGAAGGCAGAAAGGTTGCAATACTCGGTTTTATGGGAGAACTGGGAGAAAAAGAAAAACAAATGCATAAGCAAGTGGGAGAATATGTGGGAGAAAAGCAAATTGATATGCTCATTTCAATAGGAGATATGGCGCAATATTATGATGAAGGAGCAAGAGAAAAGGGTACAAAAGAAATCCACCATTTTGAAAGTCAGCAAGCATTTTGGCAAAAAGGCATATCCTTATTAAAAAAGGGAGATACAATTTTGCTGAAAGCTTCCAGAAGCAGACAGTTTGAAAAAACAGTGGAAAAATTACAAGGGGTGAATTAAATTTTGGAACAGTTGGTACAAGGGATTTATGCAATTATCATTTCATTTGTAATCGGTGTAATACTTTGCCCGATTATCATACCTATATTGCATAAAATGAAATACGGTCAAACAGAACGTGACGATGGACCTCAAAGCCATTTAAAAAAGCAGGGGACCCCCACTATGGGGGGCATTGCCATACTCATTGCATTTTGTGGAGGCAGTTTCTTTTTTTTAAAAGGCAATTATGATGGCATTGCTGTTGTGCTTGTCACATTAGGATTTGGTATCATTGGTTATATTGACGATTATATCAAAGTGGTAAAAAAACGCTCTTTGGGATTAAAACCTATGCAAAAAATCATAGGACAGCTTGTAATTACAGGAGCATTTGCTTGCTATCTTCATGCTTCGGGTGTCGGAAGTGAATTGTTGATTCCTTTTACAAGAGGTATGACAGTTGATTTAGGAATACTTTTTGTGCCATTTTTAATTGTAGCCGTATTGGGAACGGTAAATGGCGTGAATTTAACAGATGGATTAGATGGTTTGGCAAGTGGAGTGACGCTGATTGTAGCTGTATTTTTTATGCTTGTATCTTGGGGAGCGGGAAGTGGTATTTCTCCTGTTTGTGGTAGTGTGATTGGCGCATTGTTAGCATTTTTGATATTTAACGCTTATCCTGCAAGAGTATTTATGGGAGATACAGGTTCTTTGGCATTGGGAGGTTTTGTAGCTTCGGTAGCATTTTTGCTGAAAATGCCCATATTCATTGTCATTGTAGGATTTATATATCTTTTGGAATCTGTTTCTGTGATGATACAAGTGCTGTATTTTAAAAAGACAGGAGGAAAAAGATTTTTTAAAATGGCGCCCATTCATCATCATTTTGAACTTTGTGGTTGGAGTGAAACAAAGGTTGTGACAGTGTTTTATATTGTAACAACAATTTTATGTTTGATAGCGTTTTTAGGCTGTCGCTATTTATTTGTATAGTTATTAGAAAGAGGGTTTTTTTTTGGATTATAATGGAAAAAAAGTGCTTGTTTGCGGTATGGCAAGAAGCGGCATTGCAGCGGCAGAATTATTGTGTGAAAAAGGCGCTGTTGTAACATTGCAGGATTTAAAAGAAAAGGAAAAATTAGGCGATATTTCTTTGTTAGAAAAAAAGGGGATTGTAATTTATGCGGGAAAAAATCCCGACGATATTATTTTGGAACAGGATTTGATTGTATTGAGTCCCGGAATTGCTTGTGATTTACCTTTTGTAAAAAAAGCGGAAGAAAACAATATTCCTCTTTGGAGCGAAGTAGAACTGGCTTATACCATGACGCCATGCCCTGTGATTGCCATTACAGGAACCAATGGAAAAACAACAACTACTACTTTGGTAGGGGAATTATTAAAAGCACAATATCCTAATACTGCTGTGGTAGGAAATATTGGTCTACCTTATAGCCAAAAGGTGAAAAGCCTTACAAAACAGGATTGGGTTGTAGCGGAAATCAGCAGTTTTCAAATGGAAAAAGCACATACATTTCACCCCAAAATTAGCGCTGTATTAAACATTACACCGGACCATTTGAATAGACATAAAACAATGGAAACTTATATTGCTATGAAAGAAAAGGTTTGGCAAAACCAAACAAAACAAGACTATTGTATACTAAATAGGGAAGATGCTGTATGCAGGGCTATGGCAGAAAAAACAAAAGCAAATGTATTTTTCTTTAGCAGTCAAAGGGTGTTAGAAGAAGGCATTTATTTAGAAAATGGTTTTGTAAAGCTTTCTTGGCAAGGGATAAGAGAAACATTGTTTCATGTAGATGAATTAAAATTATTAGGAATTCATAATTATGAAAATGTTATGGCGGCTTGTGCTATTGCTGTTTGTGCAAATGTTGCACTGGAAAAAATAATAAAAATAACAAAACAATTTCCTGGGGTTGCTCACAGAATAGAATATGTAGCCACTATAAATGATGTAGAATATTATAACGATTCAAAGGGAACAAATACAGATGCGGCTATCAGAGCCATATTGGCTATGAAACGACCTATTATACTGATTGGAGGCGGTTATGACAAAGGTGTTTCCTTTAAAGAATGGGTAAAATTATTTCCAGGCAGAGTAAAGGAAGCAGTATTGATTGGTGTAACGGCAGACCAAATTGAAAAAGAAGCAAAAGAAGTTGGTTTTGACGCAGTTTCAAAATGTGAGACATTTCAAGAAGCAGTGACTCTTTGTTATCAAAAAGCACAGCCGGGAGATTGCGTATTGCTTTCACCTGCTTGTGCAAGCTGGGGTATGTTTGACAACTATGAACAAAGAGGAGATTTGTTTAAAAAGTTGGTAAAAGCATATTTATAAAATTAAAATAAAAAGAGGTGTGAACCTATGGCAACTGCCTCTACTGGCAAAAAAATGAAAACAGTAAAAAAGAAACCTTTAAAAGCATCTTATGATTATATGGTGTTTTTTGTAGTAATACTGCTTGTATTGTTTGGCATTGTAATGGTGTTTAGCTCCAGTTATTACAATGCCATGAAGGATTATAACGATATGTTTTATTTTATGAAAAGACAGCTAAGAAACGGCTTGTTAGGCTGTGTTGGCATGATATTTATGATGAATTTTCCTTATCGTCATATCAGACGATTTACATTGTTGGCATATATTGGAGGCTGCGTGCTGCTGATACTTTTGATTCCCTTTGGTACAGTGGCAAATGGACAAAAAAGGTGGCTTTGGGGATTTCAGCCTTCTGAAATTGTAAAGGTAACAACCATATTATTCTTATCTCATTACATATGTATATATAAAGAGAGTTTAAAAGATTTTGCAGGCTTTTTAAAATGTCTTGCTATTGTAGCCATTCCATGTGCAATGATTGCTGTTACAAATTTTAGTACAGCGCTTTTATTGGCTATGATTGGAGGGGCGGTACTTTTTGCGGCAGGGTTTTCTTTAAAATATTTTGCAATGATTGCCGGACCGGCGGTAGGTGCAGGAGCCATTGCTGTTTTGCTGCCGGCGGTAAGATATCGTTTGGAACGTATACAGATATGGCTGGACCCTTTTTCAGATCCAACAGACGCTGGATATCAGATTATACAAGGACTGTATGCTTTGGCATCAGGAGGATTGTTTGGATTAGGCATTGGGCAAAGCCGGCAAAAAACATTTTTACCGGAAGCCCACAATGATATTATATTTGCTATTATAGCGGAAGAACTGGGAATGGTAGGAGCAGGCATTGTCATACTTTTATTTTTTATATTGATATGGCGTGGTATTAAAATTGCCATGAATGCTCAAGACCAGTTTGGAAGTCTTGTAGCAACGGGAATTACAGCGCAAATTGCTTTTCAAAGTATCATCAATATTGCTGTTACCACAAATACCATACCAAATACAGGACAGCCGCTGCCTTTTGTAAGCTATGGTGGTACGTCGCTTGCTATTATGATGACGATGATGGGAGTTTTATTAAATATTTCCAGATATCAAAAAGGAATGGATTAGTATGGTATAAAAAATACTTTGTGTAAAAAAAGTGTTGACAAATGTGAAAAGGTTTACTAAAATTTGTATAAGAAAAAAGCGTTGAGAAAGAGGAGTACCTATTTGACTGCTTTCAGAGAGAAAAACAAAAGGTGTAAGTTTTTTAGTGAGAAAAATAGGGAAGGTAGCTTTGGAGCTTTTTTGCTGAAGCATTTGTGAGTAAGCAAAAACGGTTTGTCTCGTTATAGGCTTTTGAGTGCCTATTTGATGAAAATAGGAAAAAAGGTGGTACCACGAGCTTTCGTCCTTTCATAGGATGAAAGCTTTTTTTATATCAAATATGACATTTTGCTATCACAGATGAAGTGTTCTATAAAAAAATAATAAAAATATATAGGAGGAGAATTGATGAAGGAATTAGCAAAAAATTATGATCCCTCAACCGTTGAGGATAGACTATACCAACAGTGGCTGGAAAAGAAATATTTTCATACAGAAATTGATAAAAGAAAAAAACCATACTGTATTGTTATGCCGCCGCCAAACATTACAGGGCAGCTTCACATGGGACATGCTTTAGATAATACAATACAGGATATATTGATTCGCTGGAAAAGAATGGCAGGCTATAATGCCCTTTGGGTACCGGGTATCGACCATGCAAGTATTTCTACAGAGTTAAAAGTAGTACAAAAAATGGCAGAAGAAGGCTTGACAAAAGATGACGTTGGCAGAGAGGGCTTTTTGGAAAGAGCATGGGCTTGGAAGGAAGAATATGGCGGTATCATATTAAATCAATTAAAAAAATTAGGCAGTTCCTGTGATTGGGACAGAGTACGTTTTACAATGGACGAGGGACTTTCTGATGCAGTGTTGGAAGTATTTGTACAGTTATACAAAAAAGGACTCATTTATAGAGGAGAAAAAATCATAAACTGGTGCCCAGAGTGTCAAACCACAATTTCCGATGCAGAGGTAAATCATGTAGAGAAAGCCGGTCATTTTTATCACATCAATTATCCAGTTGTAGATAGCGATGAAAAGCTTCTTTTAGCAACTACCCGTCCTGAAACAATGCTGGGAGATACTGCTGTTGCAGTACACCCTGAAGACGAGAGATATCAGCATTTGATTGGCAAAAAATGCATATTGCCATTGGTAGGAAAAGAAATCCCTATTATTGCAGACAGCTATGTTGATAGAGAATTTGGTACAGGTGTTGTAAAAATTACACCGGCCCATGACCCTAATGATTTTGAAGTAGGATTGCGTCATGATTTGGAAAGAATCAACGTGCTTTATGATAATGGTGTGATGAATGAAAATGCCGGAAAATATGCAGGTCTGGATAGATATGAAGCAAGAAAAAAAGTTGTGGCTGATTTAAAAGAACAAGGATATCTTGTAAAAATAGAGGATATTACTCATGCTGTTGGAACACATGAACGTTGCAATAAAGTAGTAGAGCCTATGATTAAACTGCAATGGTTTGTAAAAATGGAGGAATTGGCAAAACCGGCTATAGAAGTATACAAAAATCATTCTCTGCGTTTTATACCGGATAGATTTGGGAAAGTTTATTTGCATTGGCTGGAAAATATAAGAGATTGGTGTATTTCTCGCCAACTTTGGTGGGGACACAGAATTCCGGCATATTATTGTGCAGATTGTGGACATATTACAGTTTCCAAAAAAGATCCTCAAAAATGTGAAAAATGTGGCTCTACTGCATTGACACAAGATGAAGATACGTTAGATACATGGTTTTCCTCTGCATTATGGCCGTTTTCCACATTGGGCTGGCCTGATGAAAATGCCGAAGATTTAAAACAATTTTATCCAACCAGTGTATTGGTAACAGCGTATGACATTATATTTTTCTGGGTTGTAAGAATGGTATTTTCCGGATTGGAACAGATGAAAGAAATTCCTTTCCATGATGTATTGATACATGGCTTGATTCGAGATGACCAAGGAAGAAAATTTTCAAAGTCATTGGGAAATGGCATTGACCCATTAGATGTAGTAGCAAAATATGGCGCAGACGCTCTTCGTATGATGCTTATTACAGGAAATGCTCCAGGAAATGATATGCGTTTTTATTGGGAAAGATTAGATTCCAGCAGAAACTTTTTAAATAAGTTGTGGAATGCTTCCCGTTTTGTGTTGATGAATTTGGAAGAAGATTTGTCGGAAGAAATGCCCCAAAATCTCACATCTGCTGATAAATGGATACTTTCTAAAGTCAATACATTGGCAAAAAATGTAGAAGAAAATATGCAAAATTATGAACTGGGATTGGCGGCACAGAAAATCCATGATTTTCTTTGGGATGAATATTGTGACTGGTATATTGAAATGGTAAAACCTCGTCTGTATAATAAAGAAGACGATACCAGAACAGCCGCTCTTTGGTCATTGAAAACTGTTTTGATTTCGGCATTAAAACTGCTTCACCCTTATATGCCCTTTATTACAGAAGAATTATTCCAACACATACAATCTAGTGAAGAAAGTATTATGATTTCTCAATGGCCCACTTTCCAAGAGCAATGGGATTTTGCAGAAAATGAAAAAGAAATTGATATGATAAAAGAAGCTGTGCGTAGTATTCGTAATATTCGAGCAGAAATGAATGTAGCGCCTTCTAAAAAAGTACAGGTATTTGTTGTTACAGAAAAAAAAGAGGTTGCACAAATATTTGAAAAAGCAAAAGTTTTCTTTAAAACATTGGCATATGCCAGCGATGTTTTTATACAGGAAGACAAGACAAATGTTGGAGAAGACGCCGTTTCTGTTGTAATTGCCGATGCTGTGATTTACATGCCTTTTGCAGAATTGGTAGATATTGAAAAAGAAATACAGCGTCTGACAAAAGAAAAAGAAAAGATGGAAAAAGAAATTGAACGTGTTGTAAACAAACTGAATAACCAAGGATTTGTATCCAAGGCACCTGAAAAAGTGATTGAGGAAGAAAGAGCAAAAGAAGAAAAATATAGAGGTATTTTAGCTCAAGTAGAAGAAAGACTGGCACAAATGAAAAAATAATAAATAAACAAAACGGCAGGGAGAAATACCCTGCTGTTTGTATGCAGAAAAATAAAGTTTGACAAAAAGTGTTACTGTATTTTATACTGAACGGTGAAAGGGGAGAAAAATATGTTTTGCAGAAATTGTGGAAAAGAAATTGACAATAATATTGTTTCATGTCCTTATTGTAATACTTATGTTGCTTCGACACAACAACAAGATGATTTTAAAGATAGCGGAAGCATAGGATGGGGTTTTTTAGGTTGTTGTATTCCGTTGGTAGGATTGATATTATACTTGGTATGGAAAGATACAAAGCCTCTCTGCGCAAAAAAAGCAGGAATTGGCGCAGCCATTGGTGTTGCAGTATATGTTTTACTCAGCATTGTATTTTTTATATTTATGGTATATTTATTTGCCGCAATAGGAAACTATCCTTATTACTACTATTGATATGAGAAATTTCTTAAAGTTATTTTTTGGCTGCCATAGTTTGCCGGCAAGGTCTTTTTATTGGAAAGGAAAGCAATTTCCCATTTGTGCTCGCTGCACAGGAGAAGCAGTTGCAATGATATTGGAAGCAATGTTATTTGTTTTGACTGGTTGGTATGCCAGCAAAGGCTGGTGTATTGTACTAACATTGCCTCTTGTGGTAGATGGTGTATTGCAATGGAAAACAAAGTGGTTTAGCAATAATCCATTACGTTTTATTACAGGACTATTTTTTGGCATTGCTGTAGTTTCTATTTTCATACATATGCATTTTTGGTTTTGGGAAATAGCAAAAAGCATTGTAATGTATTATAAAAAATAAATTTAAAGAGGGATTGGGTCATTTCTTTATGTTACTATTTTATTGGCAAAGCTTGTGTAATTGAATTTTACAGTTCATTATTTTTAAGTGAAATGAAATCTTAAATAAAGAAAATATTGTTGATGTAAAATAAAGCTGTTTGAGTTAAAATATCTTATAAAGAAAAGAATTTGCTTTGTGATACAGGACTTATTTTGCACAAAAGAATAATCTGTTATGAATTAGGGGATATCATTACAGTATAGACTTAAATATAAAGAAACGAGATAATATAAAAATATGTCTAAATGGAGCATGGTCAATGATACAAAAAAGTAAAATCAAATGAAAAATAATTGTATATATAAATCCTTCTGAAAGTATGAAATTATCACACTATTAAAATGAAAATAAAGCAAAAGCCGGTGTTGTGAACTGCACCCCATTTGTTAGACAGTATGATATACTGAATAACAAGTGGGGTGATTTTTTATGCCAAAAGGAGTAGCAAATAAACGATATACACCGGAATTCAAGCAACTGGTAGTAGAAACAATGCGAGCAGAAGGCTTAAGTCTCAGTGAAACCGCGAGAAGATTTCACATCAACTGTCTTGGTATTATTAAGCGTTGGGAACAAATCTATCTTGAGGAGGGTCCAAAAGGTTTAGCTGTAGAACGACGAGGACGTAAAAACACAGGGCAGCCAACAAAACTGTCTAAACCAGTTGAGGAAGACTTGATTGCAGAAAATCAACGGCTGCGAGCAGAAAATGCTTACCTAAAAAATTTGCAAGCCTTGGTTTTGGAAGAGGAGCGACGCCGGCTCAGAAATCGCTGGTAGTTCAAAAACTGAGGCATGATTTTCCGCTTTCCCTTCTGCTGTCAATCGCTCAACTGCCTCGTGCAACCTTTTACTACCATTTGAAGCGAATGAAAGGTTCAGACAAATATAAAGCAGTAAAAGAAGAAATCACGACAATCTACCATGAAAACAAAGGTCGATATGGCTATCGTCGTATCACGGCAGAACTACGTAATCGTGGGTTTTACTACAATCATAAAACGATCCAACGGCTGATGAAGCTGCTGGGTCTGATTTGTCGTGTCAGAATCAAAAAATATCGTTCTTATAAGGGAGAAGTAGGTAAAATTGCGCCAAATCTGCTGCAGCGGGATTTCTATGCAGAAAAACCGAATCAGAAATGGGTAACCGATGTTACAGAATTCAGTCTGTTCGGGCAAAAACTGTATCTGTCTGCCCTTCTGGATTTACATAGCAGTTATCTGATCAGTTATGCCATTTCAGAGCGTCCTGTTTTAAAGATGGTAACCAGTATGCTGGATAAAGCTTTTGAAACTATACCGAATGGAACGGGTCTGATTCTCCATTCTGACCAAGGATGGCAGTACCAAAACAAGTATTACCGGCAAATGCTCAAGCAAAAAGGTATCCGTCAAAGTATGAGCCGAAAAGGTAACTGTCTGGATAATGCTGTTATGGAAAATTTCTTTGGGCTGCTTAAGAGTGAACTTCTCTATCTCCAAAAGTTTCAATCCATAGAACACTTCAAACAGGAGCTGGCAGAATATTTGGATTACTACAATAACCAACGAATCAAAGCAAAGCTAAAGGGCTTGCCACCCGCGATTTACAGACAACAAGCCCTTCTGGCTTCTTGAACAATTTTAA
>DVLQ01000058.1 GCA_018715395.1 Candidatus Coprocola pullicola
GAATGGGAAAACCCTTTTAAGGGTAGCAGGTAACAGAGGCGCAGTTGGCAGATCAGGTTATGCGTTCACCCATACGCGAGGAACAGAGGGCTATGCCCGCATGAGAAAAACCACCCGCTAGGCGGGTGGATACTTTTTGGTAAATCAATAAAAACTCCCAGCTATGCCCAGGGGAATCAGCAAGCTTTAGTTTCAGTCAAAAACCTCCTATGCTATCATTATCTTGAATCTGCCAAGACAAAAGAAAGCATAGGAGGTTTTTATATGAATCGTTTAGTACATACAAGTTGAGAATGTAAATATCATATGGTATTTTAGCCAAAGTATAGAAGACGATACTATATGAAAAAAATGAAAGCTAAAATAGTAAAAATACTTAGACAATGGTGTGAAAGAAAAGTAATAGAAATGATAGAGGCAGAATATTGTCAGAATCATACATATGCTCATTGACATGCCGCTCAAATACAGTGTGTCAAAAATAGTTGGATATTTACAAGGGAAAAAGTTTTATCATTATTTTTGATAGACATGTAATTTTAAAATACAAATATGGAAATAGAACATTTGGTGTAGAGGATATTGTGTTGATACACTTGAGGAAAACACAAAAAATATGTGAATAATCAGTTAAAGCAAGATTGTATGACAGATCAAATTAGTTTCAGTGAGTACATTGAACCGTTTGTGAGTGAAAAAGTAAAAGCAAACAAAAATAGTCAACAAAGGCGACAGTTGAGAAAGTAG
The DNA here is from genome assembly GCA_018715395.1 of Candidatus Coprocola pullicola. Classification (GTDB taxonomy): domain Bacteria; phylum Bacillota; class Clostridia; order Lachnospirales; family Anaerotignaceae; genus Coprocola; species Coprocola pullicola. The sequence continues at coordinate 748 of DVLQ01000058.1, forward strand.
AGGGATTGCGGACTTTCAAATCACTTACAAGCGTTACCGATAACAGCCCCTTCTGGAGGTATAGCAAGCCGCCAATTTAACTAGTAGTTCTGATTAAAAAAAATCAGCATCCTAGATGTTGGGGGAGGATGCTGATAGTTGTTATATTGTCTTTGGGGAGGCAATATAACAAGAGAATAGAAATTTTAAAATAAGAATATACTATAAGAGGTATATATTCTCTTTTTAGAATATTCTTAGAAAAGAATATACTAAAAAAAGTAAATTGTCAAGAAGGAATATGCTTGTTAAGGTATATAGGGGTGATGACATATGGAATATAAAGGTTATCAATTAAAAATAGCATTAAAAGAATTATTGGAACAAAAAAATATGACAAGATATGCTTTGGCAGAAGCAACAGAAAGACAGTTTAAAACAATAGACCGCTATTATAAAAATAAGCTGGTAAAGTTTGACGGAGAGCTACTGCTGAGAATTTGTGTAGAATTAGATTGCAATATAGAAGATATTTTAAAAATTGAAAAGATAAAATAAAAGCCACTATAGTGCTATTTTATGAAAGACGTTTTTTGGGCTAAAGCATTTTTTAATGGCAAAATGGGCATATTAAGGAAAAAAGACTTGAATGGTTTTCGAGTCTTTTTTTCAAATTTTTGATAGAATAAAAATTAGAATGATTGAATTTGCATTTTTTTGGCAAAACGGATATAATACTACCATATACTGCGGAATTTGCGATATGGCATACTCTGGAGGAGTTATACAATTTAGGAGGGATTTTTTTGGAACAAAAAAAATTTTATATTACCACACCTATTTATTATCCTAGTGATAAATTGCATATTGGACATTCCTACTGTACAGTAGCAACAGATACTATGGCAAGATATAAAAGACTACGTGGTTATGACGTTATGTTTTTGACAGGAACAGATGAACATGGTCAAAAAATTGAAAGAATTGCAAATGCACAAGGGGTTACTCCAAAAGCTTACACAGATAAAGTGGTGGCAGGCATCAAAGAACTTTGGAAAACACTTCATATTTCTTATGATAAATTTATCAGAACAACAGATGAGTATCATATTAAAACAGTACAAGGCATTTTTAAAAGACTTTATGACCAAGGGGATATTTATAAAAGCACCTATGAAGGATGGTATTGTACTCCTTGTGAATCCTTTTTTACACAACATCAGTTAGTAGATGGAAAATGCCCTGATTGTGGACGTGAAGTGGAAAAAGTGAAAGAAGAAAGTTATTTTTTCCGTCTTTCTAAATATCAGGATAGAATTATAAAATATATGGAAGAAAATCCGGAATTTTTACAGCCCAATACAAGACAAAATGAAATGATTAACAATTTTTTAAAACCCGGTTTAGAAGATTTGGCTGTCAGCAGAACTTCTTTTACATGGGGGATTCCTGTAGAGTTTGACCCAGGACATATTGTATATGTTTGGATAGATGCGCTTTCCAACTACATTAGCGCTTTGGGATATGGCAGTAAAGACGACAGATTGTTTCAAAAATACTGGCCTGCTGATGTACATGTAGTAGGAAAAGAGATTGTTCGTTTCCATTCTATTATATGGCCTGCTATGCTAATGGCGTTGGATTTGCCATTGCCAAAACAAATTTTTGGACATGGCTGGCTGGTTATCAATGGCGGAAAAATGTCAAAATCAGTGGGCAATGTAGTTGACCCTAATGTTTTGGTAAATAAATATGGAGTAGACGCCATTCGCTATTTCTTGCTAAGAGAAATTGCGTTTGGACAAGACGGCAATTTCAGCAACGAAGCGTTGATACAGAGAATTAACTCTGACTTAGCAAACGATTTGGGTAACCTTGTATCAAGAACGGTAGGTATGATAGAAAAATATTTTGAAGGCAAATTGCCCCAAGAGCAGTCTTGCACAGAATTTGACGCCGATTTAGTGCAAACAGCCCAAACTGCTATATCAAAAATAGAAGCCGCTATGGATAATATGATGTTTAGCGATGCTTTGATAGAATTGTGGAACTTAATTAGAAGAACCAATAAATATATTGATGAAACACAACCTTGGATATTGATAAAAGAAAAAGCAAATCACTCAATGTTAGCAAATGCTTTATATCATGTGGCAGAAAGCATTCGCATTGTTTCTATTCTTTTGCAACCATTTATGCCAAACACTCCAAAGTTGATATGGAAACAGCTTCATATTACAGCCGGTGAACTGACTACATGGGAATCTGCAAAACAATGGGGAAAATTGCCAAAAGCTCTTTCTGTAGAAAAAGCAAATGCTATTTTTCCAAGAATTGATATGAAAAAAGAGTTGCAGGAATTAGAAGACGCTATTAAGGCTTCTCAAGCCACAGCCATTGCCAACCAGAATAAAAAAGAAGAAGACAAAAAACAATCAGAAATTCCTCAAGAAATTACAATAGATGATTTTTGCAAAGTACAATTAAAAGTAGGAGAAGTGATTGCAAGTGAAAAAGTGGCAAAATCCAAAAAACTTCTAAAAAATCAAGTAAAAATTGGCGATGAAGTAAGAGTTATATTTTCCGGCATTTCTCAGTGGTATACTCCAGAGGAAATGGTGGGGAAAAAAGTAGTGGTTGCCTATAACCTCAAACCAAGAAAAATGATGGGTGAAATGTCTTATGGCATGATATTGGCTGCTGATGACGGGGCAGACAAGCTTTCTCTTTTGACAGTAGATAATGATATACCAAGCGGAGCGGATATTAGCTAATGTATTTTGAATCTCACGCACATTATGATGATGAACGGTTTGATCGGGACAGAGAAGCTCTTTTAAAAGCACTTCCTGACTATGGTATTGATTTTGTGATAAACAGCGGAGCAGATTTAAAAAGCTCTTATGCCGGCAAAGAGTTGTCACAAAAGTATGACTATATTTATTTTGCTGCGGGTGTTCATCCTCATGAGTTATATCATATGACTGATGAAACCTTAGAAAAAATCCGTCAATTGACAAAACACAGAAAATGTGTTGCCATAGGTGAGATTGGTCTTGATTATTATTATGATACCTTTTCAAGAGAAGAACAAAAATTTTGGTTCAAGGAACAATTAAAATTAGCCCAACAAGTTAATATTCCTGTAATAATTCATTCTAGAGAAGCTTCTCAAGATAGTTTCGACATTATCAGACAAAGTGATGTTAGAAAAGGTGTGATACATTGTTATTCCGGTAGTGTCGAAATGGCACAGGAATATACAAAAATGGGATTTTTTATAGGAATAGGAGGGGTTTTGACATTTCAAAATGCCAAAAAATTGGTAGAAGTAGCAAAAAATGTGCCAATAGAGTCTATTTTGATAGAAACAGATAGTCCTTATCTGACCCCGGTGCCAAACAGAGGAAAAAGAAATGATTCTAGAAATTTAGAATATATTGTCAAAAAGTTGGCTGAAATCAAGGCAATGACACCGTTTGAGGTGGCGAACATAACATTAAAAAACGGTAAAAAACTATTTTTTTTATAAAAAATGTTGAATATTTATTACAGATATGTTAATATACTATTTGTAACAAGATAAGGATATATCTTCATGATATATCTTTATTTTATGCAGTAACGATAGGCGCAACTGAAAATAGTTGTAAATACTGTCAAGGCATTTATCAAAAGGGATTAATGTCAAATAAAACGAATAGGATGTCCTATCCTATCAAACGTAACACTATAGGACGTCCGAGGAGGAAAAAATGACAAAAAGACTGATTAGAGTAATGGCTGTTGTGGTATTTATGCTGGCTATTGGCAGCAGTACGGCCTTCGCTTACACAAAAACTGTTATTATCAACTTGGATGGGGTGCCTCGTATGATAAATACAGAGGAGGAAACAGTAGGCGATTTGATGGAAACGTTAGATGATATCATTACTGACGAGTATACCTTGCAGGGGATAGACGAGGATACGGAATTGACAAAGAATATGGTGATTGATTTAACTTCCATCACAGAAAAAAAAGTAACAAAAACCGAAGTCATTGCCTATGATACTGAAATCAGAGAAAATCCTGATTTGGAAGAAGGCAATGAAAATGTAATCCAAGAAGGAGAAAATGGAGAAATATCCATTATTACAAAAGAAAGCTATTCTGGTGGAGAGTTAATTTCTTCTGAGATTGTAGAAGAACTTGTGACAAAAGAAGCCAAAAATAAAATTATCGAAAGAGGAACTAAAAAACCTGAGCCTGTTGTAACAGCACCAAAAGAACAACCTGTAGCAAGTATTCCTGTGTCATTAGAGCAGGATAGCGCATTACAGGTAATAGCCACAGGATATACTCCGGGAGACCCCGGATGTACAGGAATTACTTATACCGGTACAAAAGCTGCAAGGGGAACCATTGCTGTAGATCCTAGCGTAATACCATTTGGTACAAAATTATATATCCCAGGATATGGCTATGGTGTGGCAGCAGATACAGGCGGAGCAATCAAAGGAAATAAAATTGATTTATGTTATGACACCAGAACAGAAGCATTAAATTGGGGAATCAAAAATATTACAGTGTATGTTGTGGAATAAAAAAAGACAGTTTGCAGAATATTTTTCTGCAAGCTGTTTTTTATATAGAAAAAACCATGTGTTAGATATGTGGTTCAAAAAAGCCTTCTGATCTGGCATTGCAGTAGAAGTAAAAACTCCTTTTTACTATAATAAAATTGTAGTCTGCCAACTACAAAAAAATAGTGAAAAGAATATCCTATATGGGCATTACGGATATACATAGATTTGATATACAAAATGCAATTGCAAATATCATATTGTGTTTGCCCCAAAGCATAGAAGAAAAATGTTTTATTACCAAAAAAGGAAAGAAATGGGAGAAATATTAAGAAATTTGTGTGAGTGCAAAGGAGTGAATATACCAAAGGCAGCAGTATGTCTAGCTCATGTATATATGTAGGTAGAGATATCGCCTAAAAGGAGCATATCAAATTTTATGGGAAAAAGTAGCGCCATGTTATATGAACCATTTAGTGAGTTAAAATAGAAATGTAGAATTTTGGTGTAAAGGTTATTCTGTCGATACGACGCAGAGTACAGATGGAATAAGCTGAATATATAACAATGAATCAATTGAGAGAAGAACAACTAACGCTGGAATCAGAAAATTTTTTTAAGCGTAGTAGGCAGATTGGGTTATGCATTTACCCATAAGATAGGAGCAGAGGGGCATGCCGCTATAATAAAAACCACCCGATAGGCAGGTGGATATTTTTTGTAACAATAATTGCAGTGATATTGCAACATATTATTTTTATAGACATTTTATTAAAAATTGTATAAAATACTACAGTGTAACTTTTTTGATTATTACCATTGCAAAATGATATATGAATATTATAATATTATTTATACTACTTATCATTGGATTGTGTTAACTTAACATGAAAATGAAAAGACTTTTAAAAATATAATCATAAAAAAGAGTATACAAATAAAAGCCAACGCCTGAAAAAATTTTTTAAAATAAAAACCAGTGTTTTGCTTGTTGTTGAGAATATGCAACACCTGCAACAGAAGCAAGTGCTTGTCTATACAAATAAGAATGGCTACGGATAAAATAATAATAAAACAAAAAATTAGAAATGATATCCAAAGCAGATTCAATATCCATAATTATCTTTTTCATAACGATAAAGGGAATGAGAAAAACAATGAGGACAAGAAATAGCAAAATATTTAAAAGTAATTTTTATATTTATACATAGAAACAGTTCTTTTCTGAGAGAACCAGTATTTTAATTAATTTTATTGTACTTTTCAATAAAAAACTGCTGTTTATATCATTTTAACGTAATAAAATCTATCATTGTAAAAGGAGAAGGATATGATTACAATTATTTCCGACAATTTTGTGTTAGAAGAAAAAAGGCAACTGTTTATTTCTCTTGTAAAAGAAATGGCTCAGCACAGCAGAAAAGAAGAAGGATGTATTTGTTATACATTGCAAGAAGATATAGAAAATCCTCTTCATTTTTGTTTGATAGAGCAATGGCAGAAACAAGAGGATATTGAAAAACATAACCAAACGCCTCATTTTAAAGAAATTGTACCAAAAATGAGAGCCTGCAAGGCAAAACAAATACCTGCACATCGTTTTCGTATAATAGAGTAAAGAAAGGCTGAAGATATGAAAAATTTATTAGTAGCACAATCAGGAGGACCTACCTCTGCAATTAATGCTACACTTTGTGGCGTAATAGAAAGAGGTATGATTAATACAGAAATTGAAAAAATATATGGCGCCCATAATGGCATATTGGGTATATTATCTGAAAAATTGGTTGTTTTAAATGATATATTTGCTAATGCAGAAGCGTTGCAATTACTTTGTCAAACGCCTTCTTCTGCTCTGGGTTCTTGTCGTGTTAAATTAGCCGATTGGCAAGAAAATAGTTCAGAATATGAAAAAATTGTATCCATATTTAGAAAGTATCATATTGGTTATTTTGTGTATATTGGCGGCAATGACTCTATGGATACTGTGCAGAAGCTGTCTTCTTATTGCAAGGCAAAAAATATTGAGGATATTAAAATCATTGGAGCGCCAAAAACAATAGATAATGATTTAACACAAACAGACCATTGTCCCGGTTTTGGCTCAGCGGCAAAATACATAGCCACAACATTTGCAGAAATTTATTGTGATTGCAGTGTATATGATATACCTGCTGTTACCATTGTAGAAGTAATGGGAAGAGATGCGGGCTGGCTGACGGCAGCCTCAGCATTGGCTAGATGTAATGGGCATACTGTACCGGATTTTATTTATGTTTGTGAAAGAGCTTTTGATACAAAAAAGTTTTTGGAGGATTTAAAAAAGAAGCTTTCTGAAAAATCATCTGTCATTGTCGCTGTCAGCGAAGGTTTGAAAAATGAGTATGGAAGCTATATTGCCCAATCTATGCACAATGAACAAACAGACGCTTTTGGGCATAAAATATTGGCAGGCGCAGGTAAGTTTTTAGAAGAAATGGTACGTCGTGAAATTGGCTGTAAAGTTCGCAGTATAGAATTGAATATCATGCAAAGATGTTCTTGTCATATTGCCAGTGCAGTTGATATTTATGAAGCACGTCTTTTGGGCAGCGCGGCGGCAGATAGAGCCATCAATGGTTTTTCCGGAGAAATGGCTTGTATCCAACGCATCAAAAATATGCCTTATGAAATGAAAATTAATTTTGTCAATATAGATAAAATTGCAAATAAAGTAAAACAAGTGCCTCTTGAGTGGATTACAAAAGAAGGCAATGATGTTACAAAGGAATTGATTGAGTATATATTGCCATTGATACAAGGAGAATTGCCTGTACAGTATCAAAATGGTATTCCTGTCCATTTTAAACTATAAAAAAATAAAAATAGATTTTATAAAAAATGGAAACACTGTTTTTTTCATGATTTGTTGTAGAAAAGAGTGTAAATTGCACAACAAATTCAGAAATATACTTCAAAATAAAATAGATTGAAAAACGGCAAATGATAAAGAAAATGCTCTCAAAGATTTTTAAATATAAAAGAATATTTTTTTAAATAACCAATTAATTGAAAAAGCTTTTAAAATAAAAAATAAATCCCTTTTCATGGGTTTTTATTAGATGCTTTAGCTTAACAAAATGCCTAGTTCTACTAGGGGTAAATAAAATACTTTAATATATAAAACCTCCTAATGATATTTTTAGAATGAAGGACCACATTACCAAAATAAATTAGGCGGTTTTTTACATGAAAAATGAAATAAAAAGTACTGCATATTTCAAATATAGACGCTAATGTCATATAGTGTTTGCACTAAAATATAGAAGGAAAATGATATAAAAAGAATGAAAAGCGGATATAGTACAAATCATTAGAAAATGGTACAAAGAAAAAAGGTTGGGAACATTGAAGTATAAGTATGTCCAGACCATATTCATGCGCTAGTTAGTATACCACCGCATCTGAGTGTAGCACAAGAGTGCATTGATGATATTGTATAGGTATGCATACTAATTTGAAATATAGATATAGGAAAAGGCACTTTTAGGAAGAGGGATATTTTGTAAACAGAGTAGAACGAAATGAAAAAGAGATAAAAAAATATATAAAAAATTAGTGGAAAGAAGAGGATGTAGCAGATCAAATATTATTAAAAAAGTACACAGACTCGTTTACGGGCAACAAAGGAGAATAAAGCAAAACAGACAGATACTTTTCGTGGCTGCCTGTAATGGAAATGCAATGCCAAATCTTCAATATTACCTTGACGTAATACCCCTTCTAGAAGTTGTTCAAACTACTAGTTTATTAGGGGAATCGACGAGTTTTAAAAACCTCCTATGCTATTATGCTCTTGAGTCTGCCAAAACACAAGAAAGCATAGGAGGTTTTTATATGAATCGTTTATCACATACAAGTTGGGAATGTAAATATCATATTGTATTTGTACCAAAGTATAGAAGACAGATACTATATGGAAAAATGAAAGCTAAAATAAAGAAAATACTTAGACAATGATGTGAAAGAAAAGCAGTAGAAATGATATCGGCACAATGTTCTCCAGATTATATACATATACTGATTGGTATATTGCCCAAATACAGTGTGTCAGAAATAGTTGGATATTTGAAAGGGAAAAGTTCCCTAATTTTGATAGACATGCAAATTTAAAATACAAATATGGAAATAGAACGTTTTGGTGGTTGATACAGTTAGTAAAAACACAAAAAAATACGTGAATGATCAGTGAAAGGAAGACTGGATGGCAGATCAAATCAGTTTCAGTGAGTAGATTAACTCGTTTATGGGTGAAAAAGTAAATAAATAAAAATAGCCGCCAAAGGCGGCAGTTGAAGAAATAGAGCGCTTGGCAGATTTTCAAAGCACTTACAAACGCTGCTGGTAACAGCCCCCCTTCTAGAGGTAGAATAAACCACCGGTTAAGTCGGTGGTTTTTATTGTATAGAGAAAACCACGCGTTAGACGAGTGGTTCAAAAAAGCCTTCTGGCGTTGAGGTAGAAGTAAAAACTCCTTTTCACTATAATAGAATTGCGGTCTGCCAACTGCAAGAAATAAAGTGAAAAGGAGGTCCGTATATGGGAATTGCGGATATACATAGTTTATCACATACAAAATGGAATTGCAAATATCATATTGCGCCGAAATATAGAAGAAAAGTATTTTATTACAAAAAGAGGGAAGCAATAGAAGAAATATTGAGAAAATGATGTGAGTGCAAAGGAGTGAATATACTAAAGGCAGAAGTGTCCAGATCATGTGCATATGCTGGTAGAGATACCGCCGAAAATGAGTGTATCAAGTTTTATGGGGTATTTGAAAGGAAAAAGCAGCACGATGCTATATGAGCAATTCAGTGAGTTGAAATATAAATATAGAAACAGAGAATTTTGGTCTAAAGGATATTATGTGGACACAGCAGTAAAAAATGCAGAAAGAATAGACGAATATATAGCGAATCAATTAAGGGAGGATCAACTGGGAGAACAGCTAACACTGGAATGGGAAAACCCTTTTAAGGGTAGCAGGTAACAGAAGGGCAGTTGGCAGATCAGGTTATGCGTTCACACATACGCGAGGAACAGAGGGCTATGCCCGCATGAGAAAAACCACCCGCTAGGCGAGTGGATGCTTTTGATTTACCCATAAAAACCCCTGGATATGCTGAGAGAATCAGCGAACTTTAGCGTCAAGCAAAAACCTCCTATGCTAGTTTGGGTCCTCAAGACAAAACATAGGAGATTTTTTATAGAAATCGTTTAGTACATACAAGTTGGGAATATAAATATCTATAGTATTTGTGCCAAAGTATAGAAGGCAGATACTATATGGAAAAATGAAAGCTGAAAAAATACTTAGACAATGATGTAAAAAAAGCAAATGATAAGGGCAAGACATTGTTCGAATCATATACATATCCTCATTGATATACTGCCCCAAAATACAGTGTTGTCAGAAATAGTTGGATATTTGAAAGGAAAAAGTTCTCTTATTATTTTTGTCAGAAATGTGAATTTAAAATACAAATATGGAAATAGAACGTTTTGATGTAGAGGATATGATATTGATACAGTTAGGAAAAACACAAAAAATACGTGAATAATAAGTAAAAAAAAGACTGTATGACAGATCAAATCAGTTTCAGTGCCTTAACTCGTTTACGCATGAAAAAGTAAATAAATAAAAATAGTCGACAAAAGCGGCAGTTGGGGAAGTAGAGCGGCTTGGCAGATTTTCAAAATGCTTAACAAGCGCTACCGGTAATAAGCCTCATCTAGAGGCAGAGCAAACCATTGACCTAGCCGGTGGTTTATGATTGTATAAAGAAAACCATGGGTTAGATGCGTGATTGAAAAATGCCTTACAGTGTTGAAGTAGAAGTAAAAACTCCTTTTGACTATTATAGAATTATGGTTGCCAACTACCAAAAAATAGTAAAAAACACATCTGTATTATGAGTATTACGGATATACATCATTTATGACATAAAAAATGAATTTGCAAATATCATATTGTGTTTGCACCAAAGTATAGAAGTGTTTGGTTCTGAAAAAAGGAAAGCAACAGGAGAAATATTGAGAAAATGTGTGAGTGGAAGGGCGTGAATATACCAAAAATAGAAGTATATCCAGAATAGGTACATATGCTGCTAGAGATACCGATGTATCAAGTTTTATAGGATATTTGAAAGGTAAAAGCAATACGATATGTAAGAACAATTTAATAAGTTAAAGAAATATAGAGTTTTAGTGCTATTATGGTTGATACAGTAATAAAAAATGTAGCCACAATGGCTGAATATATAGCAAACTAATCAAGAGAAAAGTAACTGAAAGAACATCTGACACTGGAATGAGAAAATTTTAAAGGTAACAGGTAGCAAAGATACAGTTGCCAGACTGGAATATGGCGTTTACGTATGAATGGGCGACAGGCTATGTCCCCATTAGAGAAACCACCCGCTAGGCGGGTGGATATTTTTTATAAAAAAAATATCAGTTATATTATATTTTTTTGGAAAGTGTTTTTAAGATATGTAATAAGGCTGATTGGGTGTCCTCTTCCAGTGTTGAAAATAGCTTTATAAGGGAAGTGATTTGTTCATTTTTTTCTTTTTTGGGAAAAGGATATTTGACGTCTTCTATACCTAAGAGGTAATCTATAGAGGTATCCAGTATTTCTGCAATTCGTACTAAATCACGAAAAGAAGGCTCATTTTTTCCTGTTTCATAATTAGAAATGGTGGCACAGTTATATCCAAGACAATCACTAAGCTGTTGTTGAGTTTTATTACAAGCTTTGCGGCACTCTCGTAGACGTTGAGGAAAGTTCATAGGGATTCTCCTTTTGTCATATAATATCTTTATAGTTATATTTTATTCTTATAAAGATATTATAACAAAACAGTTTTCTATTTACAATAGATGAAAACGTTTGTTGACTAGGTGATTAGTATGAAAATAGACCCCAAAAGAGTAGTAAATGAGGAAGTTGATTTTGTAGCTATTGGGAATCGTATCAAGTCATATCGTTTAAAAAATAATATGACACAAGAAGAGATGGCAGAATATCTGCATATGTCTGTACCATACATGAGTCGTATGGAAAGTGGTACTTCTGTACCAAGGATATCTACTATTGTAAAAATTGCAAATTTGTTTCATATTACTCCAAATGATTTATTGTATGATACATTGAAATGGACAGACCAAAAACAATATTATGAAATACTTAATTTATTATCCGGTTGTTCTGAAAAACAGCAAAAAATACTTTTTAAAGTTTTAAGAGCTGTCAGAGAAAGTATTTGTGAGCAAGAAGAGTAGTTTTATATCAAGACGCATTTTGAATATTTTTGCGTCTTATTTTTATGGTTTTAGAAAAAAACTTTCGGCACACATTTTATTTTTACACATACTATAGGTATTGTAAGAACCAAAAAAGGAGGATTTTTCATGAAAGAAATGTGTAATGATTTTTTAAAGGAAGAAAATACTACTTCTAATAGAACAACAAGAAGATGCTCTTGCCCAAATAATGGAAGTACAGACGATATGTTAATCGAACAAGACTGTGATTCTTGGCTGATTGGAAAAATGGGATTGGCACAAGCCTATGTACCATTTCAGCCCAATGCAGATACTATGAGTGCCGAACAGAGCTTAATTTGTGGTACAGCTTTTTCAGATCTAGTGGTTCCTTATGTACAAGGGAGCAATTTAGTAAAATTTTTATAAAAGGAGGGGATTTTATGGATAGAGAAGAACTATTAAGCAGTTTGACACAGTTGGATTTTATGGCTGTGGATTTAGGATTGTATTTAAATACGCATCCTGATGATGAGGAAGCCATCAATGCATATAATCAAGTGATTATGGCAGCGGATACTGTTAGAGCAAAATATGAAGAGCAGTTTGGTCCTTTATGTTCTTTTAGAAGCTATGCTACAGATACACAAAATTGGCAGTGGAAAAACAATCCATGGCCTTGGCAGTCCGAGTTTAATTATTCCCTTGCCGGAAAGGAGTGTAAATAAATGTGGATTTATGAAAAAAAATTAGAATTTCCAGTTAAAATTACAACACCAGATGCAAGATTGGCAAAAATTATGATTGAGCAATATGGCGGACCAGAAGCTGTTGTGTTTTTATGGTGCAAATAAAAGCTGACAAAAAATTGCCAGCTTTTTAAAATTTATCTTTTTCCTTTGTCATATATTTCGCCCAAAGCTCTTGGTGCACGGTTTTGCTTGGAAAAGAATATCAACAAAAGCAGTGTCAGAGCATAGGGTAATATCATAACTAAGTCAGAATAACTGCTGGGCATTTGTAATAACTGCACAATACGATATCCTCCCGACCGCGCAAAGCCAAAAAGCAGACAAGCGCCAAGCGTAGGCAATATTTTCCAGTTTCCAAATATCAATGCCGCAATAGCTAAATAACCATAGCCTACATAAATTGCAGAAGAAAAATTTGCTGAGATAGAATAGGCAAAACTAATGCCTGCCAGTCCTGATAATGCGCCGGACATCAGTACGGCAAAAAAACGTACTTTTGCCACATCAATACCTGCGGCGTCTACTGCATGAGGATTATCTCCGCAAGCTCTTAAATGAAGCCCATATTTTGTTTGATAAAGCAAGTACCAAGCAATCACGGCAATGACAATAATAATGATTTCAAAAGGATAGATATTTGTAAAAACCGCTCCGATAATAGGAATTTCAGAAAGCCCAGGCACTGTCCAGCGGGAAGAAACGCCTAATACAAACTTATCAGAAGATGCGCCAAAAACACCTTTGTTAATTTGTTTTGTCAAAAATGTTGTCAATGCCATTGCTAAAATATTAATAACTACACCACTGATTACTTGATTTGCCTTAAATTTGATACAAAGCAGAGCATGGATAGAGGCATATGCCATACCCCCTATAATAGCAAAAAGCATTGCCATATAATAAGGTACTTGAGAATTGGCAGAAAAATGACTGGCTAATAAAACAGCCATCAATGCGCCAATAAACGCCCCAAAGCCTTGTAAGCCTTCTAAAGCCAGATTCGTGATGCCGCTTCTTTCGCTATAAATACCGCCGATTGCCATAATAAACAAAGGCAATGTAAAAGACAAACCGTCTATAATGACTGTATTCATTTTTCTGCCTCCTTTCTTTGTTTTTGTGCAATGGTTTTTTCTGTGGCAATATCATCTTGGAAACTTTTTATTTTATATTTCATATAAGCTCCGCAAGCGCTAAAAAGCAGTAGTATTCCTGTGATGACAGAGGCTATTTCTGCCTGTATTCCTGCAGCGGAACTCATATAAGTACTTCCTTTGCTGATGACTGTAATAAGAAAGGAAGAAAAAATAATGCCAATGGGATTACTGTTTCCCAAAAGAGATACTGCAATGGCGTCAAAGCCTGTGCTTACAAGCACTTTTGGTTGTATAGATCCAAAATAGCCCAGATAGTATGTCACACCGGCCAGACCGGCCAATGCTCCTGAAATCACCATTGCCAACACCATATTTTTGCCTACATGAATGCCAGCATATTTTGCGGCTGTAGGGCTTGCCCCTACTGCTTTTAATTCATATCCCATTTTTGTTCTGTCAATAAGAAATTTCATAAAAAAGGCTGTGATAATGGCTAATATAATACCAAGAGGAATATCCATTTTTAAATTGCCTACCAATGTATCCATCAGTGTCAAACGAGATGCTTCGCTGACGGAAGTAGATTGACGAGAAACGGGATTAACAAAATAAGTATTGATAAAAAAACTAAATACATATTGGGCAATATAGTTGAGCATAATGGAGGAAACGACTTCATTAATATTAAAACGATATTTTAAAAAGCCAATCAGTCCTCCTACACAAGCGCCTACAATCATACCAACTATTAACACAAGAGGTTTTGCAATGGGTGCCGGAAGGTCGCTGTAACCAATCAATATAGTAGCAAAAAAACCGGCAGTTAACATTTGTCCGGAAACACCGATATTAAAAAGTCCCGCCTTTAAAGCCACTGCTACAGCAAGAGAAGCAAAAAGCATAGGCGTCCAAGCGTTTAAAAAACTGGTAAAATCTGTTAAAATATTTTTATATCCCGCATAAGAAGGCTTTGGTAAAAGACCGGAACCTTGTAAAAGATTTTGGTAGGCAGAAAGCGGATTTTTTCCCAACAATCCAATGATAACTGCGCCGGCTAGCAAACTGATGAAAATGGCAAAAAGGGGGATTGTAATGGATTGATATTTTTCATTGCCAAAACATTTTACAAAAAATGCTTTGATACTATGATTTTTTTGTTTCATGCTTTCACCCCCATCATAAATTGTCCCACTTCATTTGTCGTTAATTCTTGTGCAGGCGCAATTTTTTGTATTTCACCATTATAAATTACACCTATGGTATCGGCACAATTCATAATTTCGTCCAATTCCAAAGAAATTAAGAGAATAGCACGCCCTTTATCCCTTTCGCCAATGATTTGTTTGTGAATGTTTTCGATAGCTCCGATATCTAAGCCGCGAGTGGGCTGCACAAATATCATTAATGGAGATTGCAGCTCAATTTCTCTTGCAATAATGGCTTTTTGCTGATTACCTCCGCTCATAGAGCGTACAATGGTTTTACCTCCTTGTCCGCTTCTGACGTCATATTTTTTAATCAGCTTTTCTCCATAGGATTCAAATTCTTTTTGCTGCAATATACCCCTTTTTGAAAAAGGTTCTTTAAAATAATCTTTTAATGCAATGTTATCATTTAATGTAAAATCCATAACAAGACCATAGTGATGTCTGTCCTCCGGGATATAAGAAATGCCGTCTAATGTTCTTTTTCTGATAGATTCATTTGTAATATCTTTGCCATTTAAATAAATTTTTCCACTGTGTACTTTGCAAAGTCCTGCAATCGCATCGGCAATTTCCACTTGTCCGTTGCCTGAAACGCCGGCAATGGCAAAAATTTCTCCTCCTCGAATGCAAAAGGAAACATCCTTTACCACGTCAAAACCATTGTTATTTTTAACAGTCAAATGTTCTACTTTTAATATTTCTTTTTGAAAGTTGGGAGCAGCTTTATCTGTTTCAAATGAAACTTCACGTCCAACCATAAGATTTGCCATTTCTTTTGTAGACGCCGTGGCAACGTCTAATATGTCAATCAGTTTGCCTCTGCAAAGGATAGCGCAACGATCAGCCACTTTTTTGATTTCTTCCAATTTATGCGTAATGAGTATGATGGTTTTGCCATTATCCCGCAATCCTTTTATAATTTCCAATAAAAATTCAATTTCTTGAGGTGTAAGCACAGCCGTAGGTTCGTCAAATATCAATATTTCCGCTTCTCGATAAAGCATTTTTAATATTTCTACACGCTGTTGTATTGAAACATTGACGTCTTGAATTTTTTGTGTAGGGTCTACCTCTAAGCCATAGCGTTTTGAAATTTCAGCAATATTTTTATGAGATGTTTTTAAATCTACATAGGGAAAAATACCACAGACTTTTTTGATGGGTTCCATTCCCATAATAATATTTTCTGTAATTGTATAATTTTCTACCAATTTAAAATGTTGATGTACCATACCGATGTTTAATTTTGTAGCATAGCTGGGGGAAGTAATCCGTTCTTTTTTGCCTCGAACATAGATTTCTCCTGAATCCGGTTCATACATACCAAAAAGCATACTCATAAGTGTAGATTTTCCTGCGCCATTTTCACCCAAAAGCGCAAATATTTCCCCCTTTTTGATTTGCAGTGTAACGTCGTCATTTGCAATAATACCCGGAAAGCGTTTTGTAATGTGTTTTAGTTCCACAATATAGTCAGACATAGTTTTCCTCCTCATAAAATATGGGATTGTGTTACATTAAAATGATATAGGCAACAGCTGAAAGTAAATGAATTAAAACACTGTTTCTCATAAAAAGGAGCTGTTGCTATGCATAAATATAGGCATTACTTTGAAAGATTTTGTATTTCCTGTTTCTATCACTTTTTTTGTGGTTATAAAAAGAGAATGATGGATATCGAATCTGTTTAGATATGATTTATAATTTTTTTCCATAGTTCTTTTTATTTGTTTGAACAAGTGTCTGCTTGTGTTACATACTTTCAACAACAA